>JADLGF010000439.1 GCA_020849415.1 Thermomicrobiales bacterium | reverse complement strand
CGCCGAGCGCGTGCTTGCCGATGATCGATAGCGCCACGTCATCGATCGGCGGATTGCCGAGCCCGGCCCGGGCGTCACGGAAATAGCGTTCGAGCGCGTACTTCCGCAGCAGCCCGTGCGAACCGGTGGTGCGCAGCGCCAGGTCGGTGATCTGCACCGCCAGATTGGTGACGGTGTACTTGGCGGCGGCGAGTTGCCAGCCCATCGACGCCTGGTGTTCCGGGAAGCGCTCGAACGTTTCGATCGTGTTGTAGAGGGCGCTCCGGGCCTGGAAGAGCAGAATCTCCATCTCCGCCACCCGCTGCTGCACATTTGGCAATTCGGCGATCGGCTTGCCGAGTCCCGAGGGCACCCGCTCCTGCGCGAACTGGACCGCGAAATCGCGCGCGGCGGTGGCGATGCCGAGGTAGACGGCGCTGCTCAGCAGGCTCCAGCCGCTCGCCTTCGCCTGGGCCAGCACCGGCGTGCCGATCCGGGCGGCATGCGGCACGAGCACATTCTCATAGACGACATCGTTGCTGCCGCTGGAGCGCATGCTCAGGTTGTCCCACGAACCTTCATCGACAGTGACGCCTGGGGTCGACGTCGGCACCAGGATGTTGGCGCGCCCGAGCGAGCCGTCCTCCTCCTCGGTGGTCAGCTGCACGATGGTGTGCGTGAGCGCGGGGGACAGGGTGGTCCAGCTCTTGCGGCCGTTGATCAGCCACCCCTCGGGGGTCCACTTCGCGCGGGTGGCGAAGGCGCCGCCGCGGCTTGGGCTGCCGAGATCGGGTTCGCTGGCGGCGGTGTTGACGAGCGCCCCCTGATTGACGACCTGCCGGCAGAAATCGGCGAAAAGCTCGGCCGGCCAGGAACGGGTTTCGGCGAGTCCGCCGATCACCACCAGGTGCATGTTGATGGCCAGCCCGACCGAGCCGCTCCCCCGGGCGAGGCGCTCCTGGGCGAGCATCGCTTCGAGCGGTGTGGCGCCGCGGCCGCCGAATTCCTCCGGCACCGTCAGGGCTTGGAAGCCGGCGGCGCGGATCGCTTCGAAGGTGTCGCGCGGAAAGGTGCCGGCGCGGTCATGCTCATCCGCCTGCTCGGCCGCGATCGCAGCGAGTTCATCCCCCATTGCCATGAATTCGGCCTGGCGATCAGTGGCGGGATACGGCGGATACGCAGCCGGGGCCGGCAGCGTTCGGCGATCGAGCGAAATGGTCATGGAAACTCCCGTGTCAGGCGGAACCGCGCGGGCCGATGCGAAACCGGCGGCCACGGCTGGATTTATGGATTCATTGTAGATGCCGCGCCGGGACGATCGCACCGCCGCCGTTCGCGTGCCCTGGCGCTGGTATCAATCCCACGAGTGGATAGGCAGATCGCCCTATATGAAAGGACCGGACCGCTTTGTATAGTTTGTTACCGGACGGAACAGCGCTGAAAAGCCTTTACGGCGGGCGAGTGTGCGTGATCCCGGCGCGCATGGTCAACGTTCCGAGAACCTGTCTCCCCGCGTAATTGTTTCGCGAAGTGACCATTTTTAGAGGTGACGTGGACTCGCGCGAACCAGATTCGATCATCGCCGTATCGAATGACCCCGACTGGCATGTCGCGCTCGAAGCAGCGGCGCTGGCGGTCGGTTTGTCGATGCGTTCCGCTACCCCCGACACCCTGCCGGAGGTCAGCCCGGGCGTGCCGACGGTGGTGGCGCTCGATAGCCGGTTGATCGAAGATCCAGCCGCCCTGGCGGAGTGGCGGGCGAGATTCGCCGCCACCGCGGCGCTGGTGGTGGTGAATGACCGGCCCCTGGACCGCGATGCGCTGGCCCGGCTTTCGGCGTGCGACGATCTGGCGGCGATCACCGCGCCGATCAATCTCGAACGAGCGCTCACCCGGGCGCGCCGCCTGACCGCCGAGCGGATCGTGCGGGCGAACGCCGGACCCGAAGCCCGGTCACGCCTGCGGGCCAATCTCACCGAGCGGATGACCGATGTCATCTTCCAGCTGTCGCACGACCTGCATTTCACCTATGTCAATCCGGCCTGGAAAGCCCACCTCGGCCACGAGGTCAGCGAAACGATCGGCCGCTCGATTCTCGATTTCATCCTGCCCGATCTGCGCGATGTGATCGGCGCGGCGTTCCGGCAGACGGTCAGAGGTTCGGAAACCGGGCTCTCCACCGAGGTGGCCATGTTGCCGGCCGATGGTCCGCCGGTCTGGATGGAACTCCGCGCGATGATCGATCCCCGCGCCGCTGACCGGGGCGAAATCACCGGGTTGATGCTCGACATCTCGGCGCGGCGCGAAACCGACGCTGAACTGCGCGCCAGCCACGAACGCTACCGCCAGCTGGCGCTGCGGGACCCGCTGACCGGGCTTTCGAACCGGCTCGTTTTCGCTGACCGCCTGCAGCACGCGCTCGAGGTCGGGGAGCGGCGGGGGTCCGGGCTGGCGCTGCTCTTCATCGATCTCGACAACTTCAAGCCGGTCAACGACACCTACGGACACTCGATCGGTGACCGGGTGCTGGGCATCGTGGCGAGCCGGCTGAGCGAGCACATCCGGGCCGGCGATACGATCGCACGGTACGGTGGCGATGAATTCGCCGTTATCCTCGAGGATCTGAACGATCCCACCCAGGCGCTCCACATCGCGGAGCGGTTGATCGAATCGCTGAGCGAACCGATCAAGGTCGGCCTGGAAGAAATCACCGTCGGCATCAGCGTCGGCATTACCCTGCTCTCGGGCCGGACCGTGACGTTCGAGGAAGCGATCGGTGAGGCCGACGTCGCCCTCTATCAGGCGAAACAGGCCGGACGGAGTCAATTCAGTTTCTACGAATCGAGCCTCGAGCCGGGGAAAACGAGCGTGTACCGCTTCGATCTCCGGCGCGGCATGGCGAACCAGCAACTGAGAATCGTCTACCTGCCGATCTTCGACCTGCAGCGGGGCACGATCTACGGCATCGAGGCGCGGGTGCGGTGGGATCACCCGACGTGGGGGATGTTGAAACCGTCCCAATTCCTGCGCCGGGTCGATGCGAGCGAATTGATGAGCGAACTGGCGCGGGAAGCGCTGGCGCTGGTGGCGAACGATATCGCTGACTGGCGCGCGGGCGGACTCGATGTGCCGCAGATTCGCGTGGCGATGGCAGTCTGGCAAGTGATCGATTCCGATCTCGTCGGGTTGTTCACCGCCGCACGCGAGGAGCTCGGGCTTCCCGGTGAGCAGTTCGCGATCGAACTGATGGATGGCAGCACCGCCGCCGAGCGCGACGCCGTCCAGCCGGCGCTCGAGGCGTTGCGCGGCCTCGGACTCGGGGTGGGGTTCGACAACTTCATCACCGGTGGCACGCCGTTGGGTGGCGTGGTGGAAATGAACCCGGACTACGTCAATCTTTACGCCCGGGGCCACGCGCTCGCCGATTTCGGCTGGAACAGCGATCTGGTCGCGGAAGCCACGCGCGCGCTGTGCGATGCGTTCGGCTGGAAGCTGGTTGCCAAGGATATCGATACGCCCGCCATGCTGGAGTGGTTGCGGGAACTGCCGATCCGCTACGCCCAGGGCGAGGCGCTCGCTCCGGGGGTCGACGCTGACGGAATGCTCACGCAACTCCGCTCCCCCGAATCCGCCCTGAAGGGATAACCCCCCGCTCCACGGCGACAGATGGCGGTCGGTGTGGCGTTCAGGCCCTCAGAGCGACAACCACAGCGCCACGGTGGCGGCGATCAGGACTGGCGGCATGGTGAGCAGGCTGACGGTCAGGTAGTCGCGGGTGGTGATGGTGATGCCGCGGCGGCGCACCACCGTCAGCCAGAGCATCGTCGCCAGCGACCCGTACGTGGTGAGCGTCGGGCCGATGTTGGCGCCGACCAGCGTGCCGTACGCGAACGCCTCCTGCGTCGCGCCCTCGACCCGCGGGAAGAGCGACATCATCAGCAGCGTCATCGGCACGTTGTTGACGATGTTGCTGCCGATGGCGGAAACCACCGAGCCGTAGATCAGCGCCCCACCCGGCGAGCCGGGCACCGGCAGGTTCCAGCCGTCGAGTAGCCCGGACTCCACCCCCCGCACCACCAGGAACATCCCGACGACGAAGAGCAGTACCTGCCAGGAGAACTCACCGATCAGCCGGGGCAACACCACCTTGCCGCCGATCAACCCGATCACCAGCAGCACCGCCGCGCCGCCGAGCGCCGCCGGCGCCAGGGGCCGGCCGGTCAATCCGAGTCCGATCAACCCGGCCAGGGTGCCGGTGAGCACCAGCGCGGCGGCGGTGAACCACCAGCCGGTCGGCGGCAACGGATCGGCCGAAACGACGCTGAACCGCCGGGGCAGGCGCTTGCGAAAGAGGATAAGGAAGACGAGGAGATTGACGACCGCTGCCGCCAGATTCGGCCACCACATCACGGCGGCGAATCGCGAGAAGGCGATGTCGAGATCGTGGTAGACGAGCAGGTTGGTCAGGTTGCTGACCGGCAGCACAAGTGAGGCGGTGTTGGCGACAAAGGTGCAGGCGAACATGAAGGGAAGCGGATCGAGTCCGCGCCTTTTCGCCACCAGGTAGATGATCGGCGTGAGCATGATCACCGTGACATCGAGCGAGAGGAGCGCCGTCACGATCGCGCCGAGCAGGAAGACGTTGCAGAAGAGGAGCCGGCCGTTGCCACGGGCGAGCCGGGCGGTGAACTCTGCCAGGTGCGCGAAGACCCCGGCGTGTTCCACGAGGATGGTCAGCGCCATCATGCCGGTCAGGAACAGCAGCACATCGCCGGTTTCCGAGAGAACATCGGGCAGGTCGCCCAGGGTGAGCGGAGAAACCGCGAGCATCAGGAGCGCGCCGCCGGTCGCGATCCAGGCTTCGGAAACGCCGCGTGGGCGGATCAGGATCAGCGCCAGGGTGACGGCGACTACCGCCAGAATCGCCACTTCCTCGAACGACATTTGCGCTCTATGCTCACTTCTCGTCGATTTCTCAACCGTTCCCATGCCAGAGGGGAGTTCCGGCACGGGGCTCATACCCGCTGAGATTACTTATGAGGACTTGAAGGTGGCATTGAAACTGCGGTCGTTTACCCAGCGCTTGAATGCCTCGTTGTCCTGAAACTGCTTGAAGAGCTCTGCGTGGTCCTTGGCGAGATCAAGAATGACCGCCTTCATCGCCTCGTCATGCTCGATGCGCGCCTTCTGACGGTCACCTTGGGCGATCGCGTTCTGATATTTCGGATTCGCCGCGACCATCGCCGGGATCTCGTTGGTGATCAGATCGATAATCCGGTCCTGATTCGTCCACTCGATATTGCCGAAAAGATCATTGAAGGTCTGAACAATGTGACTGAGCCGGTCGAGTTCGGGTTCTGGTTTGAATGCCGCCCCAGTGGTCGGGACAGGATCGATCTCGGTGTCTTCGTCCTGCAGTGCCAACGTGAGCGCATATTGCATCTGGATACGATAGCTCTCCAGATCAATCATCTCCAGTATGCCCTTAGTCAGGTCTTCTTCAACCGGGGCCGGCAGTCGGGGAACCAGAAAGTTGAGATAGATCGAGAGCTTTTCCCACTCCGCATTGCCAAAAGGCAACACTGACGCGAGAAAGCTGTAGGTGCGGGTAAAGGTTTTCGCCTTGCTCTTGAAATCGACCTGCCCGTCTTCATCGAGTTCGTGCCGGTAAAGGGCCACGCTCTGATCGAGGATGGGATCGAGCGTTTCACGGGCCGCGCCGCTCAGGTAGCGCTCAGCCAGTTCGTTCACCATCTCGCCCGAATAGACTTCATAGCTGTCGAGCGCGGCCTGAAGGTCGTGCAGCTTGTTGGGATCGGTTTCCTCGCTCAGGATGGTGGTGCGGTAGTAGTTCTGGAACGAGGCCTCGATCACCTCTGTCTCGTTGAAGAAATCGAGCACGAAGGTGTCGGTTTTGCCCGGCGTTGCGCGATTGAGACGGGAAAGTGACTGCACCGCCTTGATGCCGGCGAGCGGCTTGTCTACATACATCGTGTGCAGTAATGGCTCGTCGTAACCGGTCAGGAACTTGTCGGCCACGATCAGGAAACGGTACGGGTTCTCGCGGAGCATGTCCGGAATCTTGTTGCTCGGGAATCCGTTGACGGTCGCTTCGGTCACCATCGTGCCGCCAAGATCGAACTCGCCGGAAAATGCAACGATCGCCTTCCAGGGGCTCTTGCGTTCCTTCAGATAGTCGCTGATCGCCCGGTGATACTCGATGGCGCGGGCGATGCCGTTGGTGACGACCATCGCGCGCGCCTGGCCGCTGATCTTGTAGGCAACCTGGTCGTGGAAGTGATCGACCATGATCTCGGCCTTCTGGCGAATGGCGTGCTGGTGTCCTTCGACGAATGTGCGGAGTTTGCGTTGGGCACGGCGGCTATCGATCTCCGGATCGCTCGCTGAAGTCTTGACCAGACGGTACCAACTCTTGATCGGAGTGTAGTTGGCCAGCACATCCATGATGAAGCCTTCCTGAATCGCCTGCTTCATCGAGTAGGTGTGGAACGGCTCGCGTTTACCTGGCTCGCCGGGAACGATGCTGCCGAAGAGTTCCAGCGTCTTGTTCTTCGGAGTGGCGGTGAAGGCGAAGTAACTGGCGTTGGGGAGCATCTTGCGCTGCTCGATGATCTGGTTGATCCGGTCCTCGATATCCTCCGCCTCATCGTCCGATTCCGAGAGCGCCTCGTGCATCTTGGCGGCGGCGCGCCCAGCCTGGCTCGAATGCGCTTCGTCGATGATGATCGCGAACCGGCGTCCCCGATGTTCGTTGCCGAGATCATCGAGGATGAACGGGAACTTCTGAACCGTGGTGATGATGATCTTTTTGCCGGCTGCCAGAAACTGCCGCAGATCGCCCGAACGCGCGGCGTGCCCGACCGTGGCCGAGACCTGGGCGAACTGTTTGACGGTGTCCCGGATCTGATCGTTGAGCACCACCCGGTCGGTGACCACGATCACCGAATCGAATAGCGGCGTGTCACCCTGCTTCAATTCCACGAGTTGGTGGGCGAGCCAGGCAATGCTGTTGCTCTTGCCGCTGCCGGCGGAATGCTGGATCAGGTAACGCTTTCCGGCGCCCTGGGCTTCGGCGTGGGCGAGCAGCTTCCGCACCACATCGAGCTGGTGGTAACGGGGCCAAAGCTGCACGCGGGTTTTCTTCTTGCCGGGTTGTTTTTCCTCGACCATCTGGGCGTAGTTTTCGAGGATATCGGTCAGGCTGCGGCGGGTGAGAATCTGCTTCCAGAGGTAATCGGTCTTGATCCCGTTCGGATTGGGCGGATTTCCCGCCCCGTGATTCCACCCCTTGTTGAACGGGAGAAATCGCGAGGCGCGGCCCTTCAATTCGGTGCAGAAGCGGACCTCATGCTCATCAACCGCGAAGTGGACCGCGCAGCGTCCCGGCTGGAAGAGCAGCTCGTTCGGATTGCGGTCATCCATGTACTGCTCAATGGCCTGCTGCACCGTTTGCTTGGTGAGGCTGTTCTTGAGTTCAAATGTGGCGATGGGCAGCCCATTGATGAAGAGCGCGAGATCGAGCGCCAGCGCCGTTTCGTTCAGGCTGTAGCGCAATTGCCGGGTGACGCTGAAGATGTTCTCGGCGTTCAGACGGGT
>JADLGF010000438.1 GCA_020849415.1 Thermomicrobiales bacterium | reverse complement strand
GACCAGCGCCAGGGAGAGGATCATCATCACCAGCCCGCTACGGAACAGGCGGGATCGGAATCGTTGCTTCATCTTCGAGCGGACCTCCATTTATTACGTACGTGTTGCCCGGGTTCGGGGCTGAACCCGGCCGTTCACTCACCTCTTAGGACGCGCGGCGCTGGCGTTGGTTTCGCCCGGCGTCACTCGATCAGGGCATCCGGGCCGATCGAGCCGCGCGCCACCACGCAGGCATTGCCGCCGAGGGTGACGTTTGTCGCGAGATCGCCATCGAGGTCGAAATCGACGGTGAGGGTGCGGCCGCTGGAGACGATGATCGACACCGGGGCTGAGACGAGGCCGAGCGTGGCGCCGACGATGGCGGTGGCGATGGCGCCGGTGCCGCAGGCGAAGGTTTCGTCCTCAACGCCCCGTTCGTAGGTGCGCATGCGAATGGTGTGGCGATTGCGGACGCCGGCGATGTTCACGTTCGTGCCGGCGGGGGCGAAGGCCTCGTGCAGGCGCACCGCCCGCCCGTACGCGTTGAACTCCGGACTGGCAAAGCCCCCGATGAAGGTATCCGGATCGTCCACGAAGGTAACGGCGTGCGGTACTCCGACCTGGATCGCGCTGTAGGTGCCACGGCGGCCATCGATATCGACCTCGTTCCCGTGTCGGGGCCGGCCGGGTTGGGACATAACGATCGAAACGGCCGGATCGGCCGGGTCACTCGCGACTCTGGCCTCAACGATACCGGCATCGGTCTGGAAGCGGCATTCGTCCCGGGCGATGCCCTGAATGACCGCGAAGCGGGCGCCGCACATGGCGCCGTTGCCGCACATTTCGCCGCGGGTGCCATCGGCGTTGACGTAGTGAAAGCGGAAGTCGACCTCGAGCCCGGGATCGGGCTGCTCGATCAGCACGGCGCCGTCGGCGCCGATCGACAGGCGGCGGCGGCAAATTGCGCGGACAAAGCCGGGTATTACTTCAGGATCGAGGCGGCCGGAGCGATTATCGATTACCACGAAATCATTGCCGCTTCCGGACATCTTTACGAACGGAATGAGCTGATTGGAGGTGATCGGGAGGTTCATCATCGTCCTCGGCTGTTATTATCGTCGTACGTTGACGATACGGCGCTCCTAGTGTCGCATGCTTGGACGGTAGACGGGTGGGGCATGCCACAACGGCGGTAGTGTTAACCTGATAGTCCCTGGGATGGTCCGGTGGAAAACCGAGTCAAAACTCCCCGGGGGCCTTGTGGTAATCGGGTTGCTCATTCACACTTGCGATGTGCCAATTGGCATTGGACTGATACGCAACCTATGCGAAACTTCTCCCGGATTCGGATAGCGATGAGCGAAAAGCGGGCGAACTGATGGCGACCCACGCAATCGGAATCGATTTCGGTGGCACGAAGCTCTTGACGGCGGTCGTCGAGGCGGAGTCGGGTCAGGTTGTCTCCGAAGTCAAGAAGCGCACTCGCGCGTCCGATAGCGCGAATGAGCTGATAGCGAGGCTTTCCGAGAGCATCGAGCAGGCGATTGAAAAGGCGAAGCTGCCGCGGAAGCGGAGTATCGCCGGCATCGGGATCGGTATTGCCGGCCAGGTTGACGCCGGGAAGGGCATGCTGCTCGGCGCCCCGAATCTCGGCGCCGCAACGATCAACCTGCCGATCGGTCCACGATTGAGCAAGGTCTTCGACGTACCCGTGGCGCTGCGCAACGATGTGCAGATCGCCGCCCAGGGGGAAGCCCGCTTCGGCGCCGGCAAGGATTGTGACGACTTTCTCTGCGTCTTCGTCGGCACCGGGGTCGGTGGATCGCTGGTTCGGAACGGCACGCCGCTGACCGGCGCGACCGGCACGGCCGGTGAAATCGGCCACCTCGTCATCGACGCCAACGGCCGGCTGTGCGGCTGCGGCGGCCGGGGTCACCTGGAGGCGTACGCTTCGCGCACCGCCATTACGAAAGCGATCATCGGCGATCTGAAACGGGGCCGGCCGTCGATCCTCAGCGAACTCATCGGGGAACCGGATGAGGATGAGCCGGGCGGCATGGCGATCCGCTCCGGCGTGCTGGCAAAAGCGATCAAGCAGGGTGATGAACTCGCCACGGAAACCATCATGCAGGCCGGAACGTATCTCGGGTTAGGGCTCGCGTCCGCGATCAATCTCGTCAACCCGAAGCGGATCGTGCTCGGAGGCGGGGTGATCGAGGCGGTTGACCTGCTTTTCAGCGTGGCGGCGAATCACGCGCGCCGTGAGGCGTTACCGACTCCGGCGGCCGAGGTGGAAATCCTCCGGGCCGAACTCGGAGATCATGGCGGGGTGATCGGCGCGGCCCTGATCGGCGCCAGTGAGGGACGAACATAAGCGCCGGTTCGTGCCGGGATTCTCCGGTGCGATCCCGGCAATGCCGGGCCGGCGGTACGATAGAGCGTTGGGAGCCGTGCAGGGCTTCGAATGAATCAGCTTGGCCTCATGGCCAGCCCTGCGGAGATTGGAGCGTTTCACGAGATAAGAGGTTCGATCCTCCATCGTGAACAAGCGCGTGAACGTGACTGGTTCGTTCGGGAAAATGGACGCGTGAGCGACGAATCGCCGCGCGGGAGATAGAGGTGCATTGTGGTTGAACCTTACGGCGGCGGACCCGCGGCCGGAATCGGAACTCCTGCTGGTGGAACCGAAGTGGCGGTGTTCGTTGACTTCGAGAATATCCGGTACTCAACGATCAATTCATACGGCCGGGAACCGGATCCGATCAGCTGGCGTGACAAGGCGCTCAAATACGGATTGATGG
>JADLGF010000437.1 GCA_020849415.1 Thermomicrobiales bacterium | reverse complement strand
CCCGGCGCGATCGAGGTCTCTTCCAGCCGGGCGTGGGCAGCGACTGGAAGCACTGAAGCCACGATCAGGCCAAACGCAAAAACAAGCGCGATCAGCGGATGAATTCGGCCGGGGATTCGGTTTTTCGGGCGCGCATGCTCGTTCACGGCTTCAGTATAGAGAGGCGAGGGGGTGTCCGGACGCCCGGACCCGGACCATCGGTGCGGTATACTCGGTGCGGAGCGGCAACGCGAGGCTGCGCGGCTTGAGTCGCTCCACTGTCGAGGTTGAGCTGATGAGCCACTCGATCGCCAGCGACGGTGCGTGGAATCAGGCTGGTTCCGGGCGCCGCGAAGCGAGCATCGCGTGATCTCCGAATACGAAGAGCCGATGGCAACGACGGCGGATGGGCCGGCGATCGCACCCCTGATCCGGGGTGGGGCGTTGGTGGAGTTGCGTCGTCATCACCCCTCGAACCTCGAAGCGTTCCAGAACTGGTACGCTGACGAGGAGATCGCCAGAATGCTCCGTCACGATCAGCGACCGCTCAACGAAATCCAGTCCCGCGGATATTTCACCTCGATCATCATGCCGGCGACGGCTCGGGAATCGGCATACGCCATTCACGAGCGGCTGACCGGCCGGTTGATCGGCGCCACCGCCTTGACCGATTTCGAAGGTCAGGCGATGCGGCAGGCCTTCTTCCGGATCGTGATCGGGGAGAAGGATGCGTGGGGCCGGGGATTTGGTACGGAGGCGACCAGACTGGTCGTGCTCGATGGCTTCGAACGCCACAAACTCGATCTCGTCAAACTCGAAGTGTTTCGCCAGAACCTCCGCGCCCGTAACACCTACGAACGGATCGGTTTCCGGGTGACCGGGGAACACACCGAGTATGTGGGCCGCGATCGCTTTCCACTTCACGTCATTGAAATGGAGATCGATGCGGCGTCATTCGAATCGTCCAACCGCGCCTGGCTGGCGCGGATCGCCGACGTGTGAAATGGCCCAAAGGTCACGCCCGGCCGTACAGTCGCCGCCCGGGTATTGACACAGGGGCACGATCATGTCTAGACTCGAAATCGCTTCACGGACGCTCTGTACGGACGTTCGAGCCCGCCACGAACATGAGGGATTCGGGGTGAGGCCAGGTGAGGCGACGGGCACAGAGGGGGAAAACGATGACGATGGCTGAACGAGAGCAGCCTTTCCAGCCGCTCTCGCGCCGGGAATCGGTTCAGCGGATTGGCGCCGCATTTGCCATCATTCTGCTGGCGTTCGTGGCGTTGCTCCTGTACTAGGATAGGCGAACAGCGTCGTTCACCTCTCTTTCATATGATCCGTTCGGGTTTGCAGACCTGCTTCGGAGACCCGTAAACACCACCAAAGAACCCGAACCAACGACCGGCGAGTCACTCGCCGGTCGTTTTGCGCCTCTTCCACATCGGATGTACGGTCCTTGACGTACGGTCACAATGACCGGTCATAACGACGCGTGATGACTATACCCCTCGAAACGCCAGATGTAGTTGCTACCAAGCGACGCGACCACAAGCGGTTGTGGATTTCACCCCTCATGCCTATTGACGGCGACCGCTGGCGGGAGCATACTCCCGACAAATCGGTTTCGCGGTTTGGCGAGCGTCAAATCACGATCGTAAGAGGGAATCCGGTCCGAAGCCGGAACTGCCCCGCAGCGGTAACCAGGAACGAAGCCCGTCATACGCGCCGGCTCTGATGAGCCGGGAAGCGACGGTCAGTAGGATCCCGACTCGACTGAGTCGATCGCCTGGAAAGTCCGAAGACCTGCCGATTGACCGCGCCACCTTGGCGCGGTTCAGACGACCCGAGCCTCGCGGGAAGGCTGGCGGGCGACGCGCTGCATCCTCTGCGGCGCTCGCGCTCCGCTTCACCATCCCCGGACTCGCATGGCCGCTCGAGGGAGCGCTGGTCGCCGGCAGGCTCTGGCGTCCGCATTTCCGCGCGCCGGCGTTGTCGGCCCATCTCCTCCCAATCGGCCGGGTCTCGCACTGCTCGCCGCGACCCGCATCGCGCCGGGCGACATCTCGTGGGGGATGGATGTGACCGATCTCGATGTCAACCGGGCGCACCGTGCGTCCGAACCGCCGCCTGATTCCCAAATACCCTACGTGCGCAAGCGCGACGGCCGGGTCGTTTCGTTCGATTCCGGCCGCATCAGCCACGCCATCGAAATGGCGTTCCGGGCGGAGATCGGCTGTCCCTTCCCCGATCCCCTGTTGAGCGATGTAGTCGCCCGGATCGATCAGTTGGCCGCGAACGTCGTGGCGGCGGTGCAATCGCCGCACGAGGCCGATGTTAGCGTCGAGGCGATCCAGGATGAGGTCGAGCGTCAGCTGATGGCGGCCGGCGCCTACGCCGTGGCCCGCCGGTACATCCTCTACCGCGATGCCCGCGCCCGTGTGCGCGATGAGCGGACGATTACCGTTGTCGATGCCTCGGGTGACGAGCGGGTGCTGCGCCCGGCACTGCTGCGATCCTGGGTCGATGCGATCTGCGCCGGTCTCGTGTCGCGCGATGAAGCGATATACCTCGAAGAGGAAGTGCTGCGGGCGGCGCATCGCGGCATCAGCCTGACCGCGATCGACCGCGCCATCGTGCTGGCGGCCAGAACCCGGATCGAGCGCAACCCCAGCTTTTCGCGGGTGGCGGCGCGCGGGCTCCTCGTCCTGCTCTACAGTGAGTCACTTGGTGAACGCACGGCGCTGGCAGATGCTCACGCCGGGTACGCCACCCACTTCGCGAACTACGTGCAGACCGCCGTCGCGCACGAACTGCTCGCTCCGGAACTGCTGACGTTCGATCTGGAACGGCTCGGCGCCGCGATCGTGCCGGAGCGCGATTTCGCCTTCGATTACCTCGGTTTGCAAACGCTCTACGATCGCTACCTCATCCACCACCGGGAGCAGCGGCTGGAGTGGCCGCAGATGTTCTGGATGCGGGTCGCGATGGGCCTGGCGCTTGAGGAAGACGATCCGAATGCCCGCGCCATCGAGTTCTACCAATTGATGTCGACGTTCGATTACTGCCCCTCGACCCCGACCCTGTTCAACAGCGGCACCCGCTATCCGCAACTTTCCTCCTGCTATCTGACGACGGTGCCAGACGATCTCGACGGCATCTTCTCCGCGATGCGCGACAACGCGCTCCTCTCGAAGTGGAGCGGCGGCATCGGCAACGACTGGACGCCGGTGCGGGCGCTCGGCAGCCGCATCAAGGGCACCAACGGCCTCAGCCAGGGGATCGTGCCCTACCTGAAGGTGGCGAACGACACGGCGGTGGCGGTCAATCAGGGCGGCAAGCGCAAAGGGGCGGTCTGCGCCTACCTCGAATGCTGGCACCTTGATATCGAGGAGTTCCTCGATCTCCGCAAGAACACCGGCGACGATCGCCGCCGTACCCACGACATGAACACCGCCCTTTGGGTGCCCGATCTCTTCATGCAGCGGGTGCAGAGTGACGGAGACTGGACGCTCTTCTCGCCGAGTGACGTGCCCGACCTGCACGATCTCTACGGCAAAGCGTTCGGCGATCGCTACGTCGCCTTTGAAGCCGCCGCCGAGCGGGGTGAACTGCCGCTGGCGCGCCGGATCAAGGCGACTGAACTCTGGCGGAAGATGCTGACCGCGCTCTTCGAAACCGGTCACCCCTGGATCACCTTCAAGGACCCGGCCAATCTGCGCTCGCCGCAGGATCACGCCGGTGTCGTGCACAACTCGAATCTCTGCACCGAGATTACGCTCAACACGAGCGCCGACGAGGTGGCGGTCTGCAACCTCGGTTCGGTCAATCTGCCCGCGCACATCGGCGCGAACGGGCTCGATCTGGTCAAGCTCGAACAGACCGTCCGCACCGCGATGCGGATGCTCGATAACGTGATCGATCTCAACTTCTACCCGATCCCGCAGGCCGCCAATGCGAACCGGCGCCACCGCCCGGTCGGACTCGGCGTCATGGGTTTCCAGGACGCGCTCTGGAAGCTGCGCATCGGCTACGACTCGCCGGCCGCCGTCACCTTCGCCGATCAGAGCATGGAAGCGGTGTCGTATTTCTCGCTGCTGGCCTCCTCCGAACTGGCGGCCGAACGGGGCGCGTACCCCTCCTACGCCGGCTCGAAGTGGGATCGTGGCCTGCTGCCGATCGATACGATCGATCTGCTCGAAGCCGAACGGGGCGAACTGGTCGATGTGTCGCGGAACGCCGCGCTCGACTGGAGCCCGGTCCGGGCATCGATCGAGGCGCACGGTATGCGCAACAGCAACTGCCTGGCGATCGCCCCGACCGCCACCATCGCCAATATCACCGGCGTGACGCAATCGATCGAGCCGCTCTACACGAACCTCTACGTCAAGAGCAATCTTTCGGGCGAATTCACCGTCGTCAACGAATCGTTGGTCGAGCGCCTGATGGAGCAGGGTCTCTGGAGTGCTGACCTGATCGACGAGCTGAAATACCGCGATGGCTCGGTGCGCGAGATCGCCGGTCTGCCAATCGAGATCAAGGAGCAGTTCCCGACCGCGTTCGAGATCGATGTCGCCTGGCTGATCGCCTGCGGCGCGGCGCGGCAGAAGTGGATCGACCAGAGCCAGTCGCTCAATCTCTACATCGATGAGCCGAGCGGCCGGAAGATCAGCGACGCCTACCAGCTGGCGTGGCGCTCGGGGTTGAAGACGACCTACTACCTCCGTTCGCGCGCCGCGACCCAGGCTGAAAAATCGACGATCGATGTCAACCGGTTCGGCATTCAGCCGAAGTGGATGAAGTCGACGAGCTCCTCGGCGGCGATTCAGATTCAGGCGACCGAAGCGATTTCGGACGATGAATTTGGGCTGACGTGCGAGGCGTGTCAGTAGGGCCATGTCGAGTTCCCTATGGTTCAAAACCATAGGCTAGGGACGGAAGTGCCTCCGGCACTGAGCCGTCTCACGGATGTTGCAGGAGGCAACGTGATGGTTATGGAAGTAGAAATCGCCGGTACCGGAAGGATCGATGCGAATAGCAAGCGGCTGATCAACAGTGAGGCGGTTGATGTCAATCAACTGATGCCGCTGAAGTACCACTGGGCGTGGGAGCACTATCTGAACGGGTGCGCCAATCACTGGATGCCGTCGGAAGTGCCAATGGGGGAGGATATCGCCCTCTGGAAGAGTGACCGCCTGAGCGAGGATGAGCGCCGGGTGATCCTGCGCAACCTCGGCTTCTTCGCGACCGCCGAGAGCCTGGTCGCGAACAATCTCACGCTGGCGATTTTCCGGCATGTCACCAACGCCGAATGCCGCCAGTACCTGCTGCGGCAGGCGTTCGAAGAGGCGATTCACACCCACACCTTGCTCTACATCGTCGAGAGCCTCGGCCTCGATGAGGGCCAGGTGTTCAACATGTACCGGGAGATTCCGTCGGTCGCGGCCAAGGACGCGATCGAGATGCAATTGACGGAAGATTTGATCCGGCCTGATGCGACCACCGAGTCGGTGCCGGGCGCGCAGCGCTTCCTGGAAAACCTGATCGGCTACTACGTGATCATGGAAGGCATCTTCTTTTACGCCGGCTTCGCCATGATGCTTTCGCTTCACCGCCAGAACCGGATGCGGGGCGTGGGCGAGCAGTTCCAGTACATCCTGCGTGATGAGACGATTCACCTCAATTTCGGCATTGATCTCATCAACGGCATCGTGGCTGAGAATCCGGAACTCTGGACGCCGGAATTCAAGGAGCGGCAGATCTCGACGATCCGCGAGGCGGTCGAGCTGGAGATCGCCTACGCCGAAGACTGCCTGCCGAATGGCGTGCTCGGGCTCAACGCCGGGCTCTTCCGTGACTACGTGCAGTACATCGCCGATCGCCGGCTGGAGCGGATCGGGTTGCCGCGGCAGTACCGCTCGAACAATCCGTTCCCGTGGATGAGCGAGACGATCGACCTGGGCAAGGAGAAGAACTTTTTCGAAAGCCGCGTCACGGAGTATCGCAGCGGCTCAACATTGACCTGGGATTAGAGACGAGGTTCCGCGTTCCGGGTTCCGGGTTGGGAACGCGGAACCAGGAACCCGGAACGTGAACGGAGTGAACAGACGTGGCAATTTCGACCATTCCAGGATTTCCGCGTATCGGTCGGCACCGTGAACTGAAGTGGGCGCTGGAAGGCTTCTGGGGCGGCAAGCGGACCGAGCAGGAGCTGAACGAGACGGCGGCGGCGCTGCGGGCCGAGCACCGCGCGATCCAACGGGCGGCGGGGATCGATCT
>JADLGF010000436.1 GCA_020849415.1 Thermomicrobiales bacterium | reverse complement strand
GTTGGGTCAGGAACCCGACCCAGATTACGAAGAGGGCGAAATCGCCGACCGAAAGATCGCGTGAGCGCACGCTATCCGCGGCGACGAGCATGACGACACCGGTCGTGATGCCGGCAGCGCTGCGGGCAAAGGCGCTGACCAGGGTGGTGGCGACGGCGTCGCGCACCATCAGGTCGCGGCGTTGGGCATTCAGATCAGTGAAGCGCGCGATGACGCTGCGTTCGGCGCCGGCCGTCTGGATCGCGGCGGTCGCGGAGAGCATGCCCGCGATCGCGCCCGTGATTTCGCTGGTGGCCTGGCTGCTGGCTTGCCGGGTGCGGGTAATGCGTCCACCAAGCAGGTGTGCACCCGCCACGACCGTAACCATCGGCACCGTCACGGCGACCGTAATCCAGGGGTCGATCGTGGCGAGAATGATCAGCGCGATGATGCCGAAGAGGGTGTGCAGGATGATTTCATCCGACCAATCGAGCACGTCTTCCGCGGCGTAGCCATCGTCCCGGAACCGGCTGATGGTTTGCCCGATGGGGAAGGGGAGCGCCGCCGCGCCGTAGCGCTCCAGCAGGGTGCGGAGCAGATTGAAGCGCACGAGCCCGCTCATGCGGAAGCGCATCTGGATTTCGAGGAAGCCGGCCAGGAGCACGAGTCCGAACCAGAAGAGGGCGAGACCGACCACCAGGGCGACGGTGACGATGAGATCGCGGCGCGAGCCATCCGCCTCGATGAGGTTGAGATAGCGCGCAACGAGCAGGCCAGGCGCGAGTCCGGTGAGATTCACGAGTCCCCAGCCCAGCGCGTGACCCAGGCAAATCCAGGGGGCGTAGCGCCACATGCGGCCGAAATATCTGGCCATCGACGGGGTTTCGGGTGTGCGGTCGAGCGTGGCGGTCAAAATTGGACCTCCCAGGCCTCAAGGCTCAGGAGCGCGGCGAATCGGGATTCGGCGTCTTGCATGAGCTCCTTGCGGGCGCCGAACTCGATCAGTTCGCCGTCGGAAAGCACGGCGATGTCGTCGGTCAGCGTCAGGGTGTCGAGCCGGTGCGCGATGACGATCCCGGTGCGGCCGACGAGCAGGGCGCCGATCGCTTCGTGCAGCAGGCGTTCGGCGATCGGATCGAGCCGGGCCGAGGCCTCATCGAGAATCACGATGTCGGGATCGCGCAGCAGTACCCGCGCGCAGGCGATGAGTTGCGCTTCGCCGGCTGAGACTTCGATGCCCCCCTTGCCGAGCCTGGTTGCGAGCCCGTCCGGTAGGCTGTCCAGCCAGTTGCCGAGGCCGATGCGGCGCAGGGTTTCGATCAGGGTGGTGTGATCGGCGGTGGCGATGGTGCCGTAGAGTGTCAGATTGTCCTCGAGCGACGCATCGAACAGGTTGGTTTCCTGAGTGACGACACCGATGCGTTGCCGGAGATCGGCGAGGGGAAGCGTGCGAATGTCGACCCCGCCGATTTCGACCGATCCGGTGTCCGGATCGAGCAGGCGCGGCACGAGGCGCGTCAGCGTGCTTTTGCCACTGCCTGTGCGACCGATCAGGCCGAGGGTGCGTCCGGCCGGAACCTCGATGGAGACGTGACGCAGGATCGGTTCGTTGTTCCCGTATGAGAAGGTGACATCGTTCCACACGACACTCAAGGCGCCATCGGGCAGCGTGCCGCCAACGCCGTCGGTGATCCTCGGTTGTTCGTTGAGGAGCGATTGCACGCGACCGAGGGAGGCGGCGCCCTGTTGCACCACCTGTACTTGCCGCCGGAATTCCGCGATCGGTTCGCGCAGCATGTCGGTCAATCTGACCGCGACGAAGAGCGCGCCAAGGGTCAGGCTTTCGGACCGGTAGAGGTAGCCGCCGATGGCCAGTGTGCTCGCCAGCGCGAGGGCGAAGACGGCGGAGTTCGTGGCGGCGAGCAAATAGCCCCACATGCCAGCTCGATTGGTGATGGAGAGCCAATCGCGCAGGCGGAGAAGAAACCCGCGCAGGACGAAGCCGCGGGCGGTTTCACCGCCGGCGCGGATGTCCTCCAGCCCTTCGAGGTGCTCGGAGATGTAGCCGTAGAAGCCGGCGGAGGCGGCGCGCTCGGCGGCCCAGGCGGGAGTGGCGTGGCGGCGCACGCCGAGCATGACGAGGATCGCCAGCGAGGCGATCACGGCCGCGTTGGCGGCGATGCGCCAATCGACGATCGCCAGCCAGACCAGGATGCCAACGAAGAGCAGCACGTTCCCAACGAGGTGGGTGGCGAATCGGGCGAAAAAGCCGGCGAGCTGGCTGGAGTCTCCATCGACCCGCTCGATCAGTTCACCGCTCGTGTGCGTTGTGTGAAACGAATGGTCGAGGCGCAGGACATGGGCGGTGAGATCGACGCGGATGTCGTTGGTGGCCGCCCAGCCGAGTCCTTCCGCGACGCGCGCCTCCAGCACGGAGAGGAGCTGCGCAAAGACCGAGAACGTGAGCGCGATGAGCGCGGTGGTGATCAGGGTGCGCATGGAGGCGCTGGCCAGTGCCTGATCGATGAAGCGGCCGACGAAGATCGGGGTGGCGATGCTCATGGCGATGGTGGCGATGATGAGCATCGCCAGCGCCAGCGCGGTCACGCGGTATGGGCGGAGGTAGTGCGCCAGGAATTGAAGCGAGGTTGACACGTTGCAGGGACTCCGATGACGACACGAATGCGAAACGCCCCAAGTCTCATCGACTCCGGGAGGTCAGGTTCGGGCCCGATCGGAAGCTCGCCGCGTGGCTGGGAGGGTTTCGGTTAGGGAAGGGAGAAGCTATGCCAGGTGGATGCGCGTTCGGATCAGGCACGAGGTCGTGGCGGTGACGGTCATGGTGGGGTCCTTCCTCGCGCCCGGGCGCATCGGTCTGAGACGTGGGGGTCATGGTAGCGAGTTGGAGTGATTGGCGTCAAATAGCGTTGGCTTGTGAGCCGACCATGGGACTCGAAGTCCCATGCTCATGATGGAAGGGGCTCCGCCGCCCAAAAAGGCGGCGGAGCCAATGGTTGGTTTCGGTTAGCGGGCCTCATTTTCGTCGTCGTCTTCTTCGTCTTCGAGTTCGGCCCAGTCGGATTCGATGATGTCGGCAAAGGTGTTGAGGAGGGTTTCCACCCGTTCGGCGATTTCGTCCTGGGCGTCCTGGTCCTTGATCGTGGGGAGATTGACGTTGACGAGGGCGATTGAGCCGTTGATGCAGGCGCCGAGGAGGGCGGTGGCGACGGTGATGTCCCCCTCGAGGTGCGGGCTGGAGCACTCGCCGAGCGCCGGCACGAGTTGCATCAGTTCGAGCGCCAGTTCGGCGGTCTGCAGGGGCACGGCGGTGGAGTGAAGGATGGCGTCCTGCAGCGCCCCCTTACGCGCGGCCTTTTCCGGCGCAGTTCCCTTTGGCAGGGCGAGGGCCGCGCGGTAGCCACCGTAGGCGGTCTCATCTTCACCGCCCAGATCGATCAGCATCTCGCGGGCGCGACCGAAGATCGGGACGAGTTCGTTGAGGATCTCCGTCGCCTCTTCATCAGCCGTGTTGAGGCTGAGGTTGGCGACCATATCGAGCAGCGCGGTTGCGATTGCGCCACTGACGGCCGCTGCCGAGCCGCCGCCGGGGGTGGGGGACACTGAGGCGAGGCGATCGATATAGGGCTGAATGAGCGGGGTGGCGAGGTTCGGTGACGACATGGTTGGCGGGCTCCAGACTGAATGCGGGGCGATGGATCGCTCGCGCATCGGAGCGGTCCGTTCGAATCAAGTATGGCAGGTTGGGATTGGGACTCATCAGTTTGCGGGTGAGAACAGGGCCGTCAACTCGGCGATGAAGCGGTCCTCGTCGTCGAATTCAAGCCGGTAGGACGATTCGTCGTCGCTCGGTGCGGCCGGGATGACAAAGCGAGCCCATCCCTCGTCCGCGCCGCGGCAGAGGAGATCGGTCACCTGCGCCTCGAAGCGATTGTAGGGAATACCAGGCAGGAGTACGCGGTAATACTGCTCGCCCATGCCGTTGCGGGTCCAGATCATGCGGATGATCTGGCGGTGCTTGGTCTTGATCTCCGGCGGCGCGAGTTCCTGGGCCATGATGCCGCGCGCGAGGGCGGACCATTTGCCGATTGCGTGCAATTCGTCGCCGCAGACCGGGCAGGCATTGTTAGGGGCATCCTCGTGCCGGAAGCTGCGCCGGCATTTGGTGCACCAGAGGTAGGTTTTGGTTGGATTGGCCGTCATGCGTGGTCCCAAACCGAAAAAGAAACGGGGGCGGGGATCAACCCCACCCCCGTCATCGTACCGCGCTGATCTGGCGATCAGTCGCGAATAGTGTTCTGCTCGTACCGCTCGCTGCCGCCACCGCGACCGGTGTTCGCGGCAGCGGGGTGTTCGCCGCCGCTCTTGTCAGCCCATTTCTGGATGCGGTGCGTGATCCAGATGCCGCCGATCATCATGATGGTGGCGCCGATAACCTCGATCGTGTCGGCGAGGACGCCGAAGGTCTCGGCCAGGTTATAGACCCGAAAGTCTCCGATTTCGCGAATGATTTCCTGCATCGAACCCGCTCCTCGCCTAGCTGAGAGTCAGCGTGCCTTCCATGCCGGCCGGCCGGTGGCCCGGGACCGAGCAGTAGAAGGTGTAGTCGCCGGCCGGCGCATTGATGGTCACGAAGACCGATTGGCCGGCGGGGATCATTCCGGAGTTGATGCCGAGCTCATCGATGACGAAGTCATGATCGGCATTGCCGTTGTTGGTGACCTTGATCACGAAGTCGCTGTCGGCGGTGCCCTCGATCACCTTCAGATCGAAGGCGATATCGACGGCCGTGAGTTCAACATCGGGTTCGACATCCGGATCGACCGGCGCGGCGGTCGGCTCAGCTGAGTCATCCGGCGCTTCCGTCGGCTCGGGAGTCGGGTAACCACCAAGCACGTGGATGGCTTCGTTGTAGAGCTCATTCCAATCAACGTGCTGAATCATCACGACCATTTCGTGGACCTGCTCATCATTGAGCTGGCCACCAACACTCGCGCCCCAGGCAGGCATGGCGCCGCGGCCGTTGTAGATCACGTTGTAGAGATAGTCGTAGCGCGCCTCCATGCCACCAGATATGGGCTCGCCGTTCTCGGTTGCTTGTTGGTTCATCTCGGTTGCGTACGTATCGCCGCCGAGCGGCAGACCGATGCGACCGTCGCCACCCATAAGGCCTTCGCCGGCCGGACCGTGGCAGGAGAGGCAGAGGTTGATGTAGTTGGCGGTGGCCCGGGTGATCGCGGCTTCCTGCTGCAACTCTTCAGCGTGGCTGATTCGACTTGGCTCGTCAGCGGCGTACATGACGAGAATGACGGCCAACGCCACCAGTCCCACCATGACCACTGTTGCAAGCCGCTGGACAGCTCCCACAGTCTCGCTCTCCTACCGTTTCACTCGCGAACACTTCCAGCGCGCCGTGGCGAATCAGGAAGCCGAAAACACCCTAGAACTGATACGGCGTCGCCTGCTCAGGCTCGTAATGCGACGGACGCGTGGAGATGTTGCCGGTATCGACCACGATATCGCCGTTCGGGAGCACCTCGATCGCCATCGTATCGAGCGGGCGCGGCGCAGGACCACCGGTGTTGATGCCGTTCGTATCGTAAATCGAGCCGTGGCACGGGCAACGGAACTCGCCGAAGTTCGGCGCCCACGGCACGGTGCAACCGAGGTGCGGGCAGGACCAGTAAAGAGCGAGCAGGCCATCATCGTTGTGCACGACGTAGAACTTGCCGACTGTGTACTGGAAGGGCGTGCCGCCGACTTCCGGGATGCTCGACGCGGGCACGGTGAGCGCACTACCGAAGGCGCCGGTCTTGTTCGGCCAGAAGAACCGGACGAAGCCCGCCCCAAGGAGACCGAGATTGAGCGCAACGCCACCAAGTACGGCGTTGCGGGTGAAATTCCGCCGGCTCACCTTGGTGCCAGCGGTGGCGTGAAAGCGGGCGATTGCGCTCGCGAGGCGAGCGAAGCCCAATCCGGCTACCCCGGCGGCCGCGAAGCGGAGCAAATTCCTCATACTGCGTCCTTTACCTCTCTGTCGCGCCTGGCACGCGCGCGCGGGATCAGTGATGGGTGAGCGGCAGTTCCCACGGCCAGACCAGCGTTTGGCTCGGGCCGCGGAACGAGGTGCCGACGATCGTCAATACCCAGTACGAAACGTAGAACGCGGTGAAGAGACCGATGATCAACTCACGCGGCGTCGGCTTGAACACCTGATAGATGATACCGGCCATGATGAAGATCAACACCAGCAGGATGATCGACGGAAGAATGATGCCGGTGATGAACTCGCTGGCGCCGTGGTTCTCGGCGAGCCAGGTGCCGATGCCGAACTGCTTCCGGTCGAACTGCTCATCGATGTAGACCATCGCGACCACAACGACGAAGGTGAAGACGGCGCTGAAGGCGGCGATCCGGCGGCCCTTGGTTGAAGTGCCAAGAATACCGACGCCAAGCGGGCTTCGATCGATGTAGGGAATCGCGGCGATCGCGCCGAGCGCGATGGTCGGGATGATGACGCCGGCGAGACCCGCATCCATGTGGAGCAGGAGTTCCTGCAGGTTCAGGAAGTACCACGGCGCCTTGGACGGGTTCGGCGTGGCGTTCGGATTCGCCATTTCGGTCAGCGGCGCGCCGACGAAAATGGAGAGAAGCACCAGAATCAGCAGGAAAACGGTGGCGCACACCGCTTCGACGACAACGAGCGACGGCCACACCATCACCTCGTCTTCGGCGAGATCAGTGGGGCGGGCCAAGGCCCGGCCGCGCACCAGCTCCAGGAGCTTCTGGCGCTTCGCCTCGTCAATCGAACTGGTCGGCCCGCCGGCCGGAGTTGCTAGATCGGTCATTCCATCCCCCAACGGACTGAATCGGTTACACCGAACGGGCTGATCAGAGCGGTCCGGAAATACCGCCGTCCTTGCGGATGCGCCAGAAGTGGACGGCCATCAGGAAGGCGGCCACAAGCGGCAGGAAGATCACGTGCAAGGTGTAGAAGCGAACGAGGCTGCTCTGGCCGATCTGGTAATCGCCCACGAGCAACATGGAGACCTGATCGCCGACGATCGGAGCGGCGCCGCCGATGCGGGTGCCGACCGTGATTGCCCACAGCGCGAGCTGGTCCCACGGGAGGAGGTAACCGGTGAAGGAGAGGAGGAAGGTAACGACGAGCAGCAGCACGCCGATCACCCAGTTGAATTCACGCGGCGGCTTGTACGAGCCGGTGTAGAAGACACGACCCATGTGCAGGAAGACTGCGATCACCATGCCCTGGGCGGCCCAGCGGTGCATGTTGCGCATCAGCTGGCCGAAGGTGACGCTCGCCTCGATGTCCTTCATGTTCTGGTAGGCCTGATCAGCCGCCGGAACGTAGTAAAACATCAGGACGACGCCGGTCATCACCAGCACGAGGAACATGAAAAAGGAAAGCCCGCCAAGACAGAAGGTGTAGGTCACCTTGGTGGCATACCGCTTGATCTTGACCGGGTGAATGTGCAGAAAAACGTTGCTCGCGATAATGAGCGCCTGATTGCGCTGATTATCGGGGTAGCCGTGACGGACAATCGAACGCCAGACCGCTGAATTCGTAATGCGATCCGCGAGTGTTTGTTCCCGCCTCATCCGTATCCTCCGTAAATTGGCCCGGCACGATTTGCGCTCGTCAGTCTTGCGCGGGCGGCGCCGCTACGCCGTTCGATCGGTTGCTCGTTCGCAGGACGGGCGGCTGCCCAAACTACGCCCTGGAAGGCGCGATTGCGTGGCGTCATTGTCACCGTGAACGGGAGTCGTGGTCAAGGAGGGTCCAAGAATTCATTCAGGAAGAATCAGGGAAATGCGGGCAGGTCTGCCTCTTGTGCTTTACAAAGCAAAAGGGAT
>JADLGF010000435.1 GCA_020849415.1 Thermomicrobiales bacterium | reverse complement strand
TCCGAACCGCCGCGCACAAACGGGCCGCGCGCAGCGGATGATTTCGGCCACCGGCGATTGTCGTCCGCATAGCCGTTCTCGTCAAACTCTAGACCGCCGCCAATTGCTCGAGGGCGTACTTGTTTTGAGATAGATCGATTTCGACCGGGTATCGGCCTGTGAAACAGCCGGTGCAGAAACCGGAATCTCCATTGTCGATCGCCCGGTAAAGCCCGTCCAAGGTCAGATACTGAATGCTATCGACCCCGATGTGCCGGCCGATCTCCTCAACGCTCATGCGCGCCGCGATCAATTCGGAGCGGCTGGCGAGATCGACACCCAGGTAGCAGGGCCACTCGATCGCAGGGGCGGAGATGCGCATGTGCACCTCGGCCGCGCCGGCGCGGCGCAGGAGCTCCACAATCGGCCGGCTGGTGGTGCCGCGAACGATGGTGTCATCGACCAGCACCACGCGCTTCCCTTCCAGTACTTCCGGCAGGGCGTTGAACTTGAGCGAAACGCCGGTTTCGCGCAGCCGTTGATCGGGCTGAATGAAGGTCCGGCCGATGTAGCGGTTCTTCACCAGCGCTTCCGCGTAGGGAATGCCGCTCTGCTGGGCATAGCCGATCGCCGCCGGCGTGGCTGAATCGGGCAGGCCGACCACGATATCAGCGTCGGCCGGCGCCTCGATGGCGAGTTCGGCGCCCATGCGCTGACGGGTCAGGTGCAGGCGCTTGCCCAGCACCAGGCTATCCGGCCGGGCGAAATAGATGAATTCGAGCAGGCACATCGCCGGCTTCGGCGTGACGTGACCCCGGTGCGAAATCGCCGCACCGCCGCCGATTTCGACGATCTCGCCCGGTTCGACCTCGCGGACGTACTCGGCGCCGATGGTCATCAAGGCGCAGCTCTCGGAGGCGACGACCCAGTTGTCATTGAACTTGCCGAGGCACAGCGGGCGCACGCCGAGCGGATCGCGCACCGCCAGCAGGCGGTCCTTCGTCATCACCGCCAGGCTGTAGGCGCCCTCCATGCGGGGCATGGCCGCCTTGACCTTTTCGACGATCGTCTCGCCCGGGCTGAGCGCGATCAACCGCGTCAACACTTCACTGTCGGTGGTCGATTCGAAGGTTTCACCTTCGGCAATCAGCCGATTGCGCAGCGCGGTGGCGTTGACCAGGTTGCCGTTGTGCGAAACCGCGATCTCCCCGAGATCGCTGGTCGTGCGCATCGGTCCGGCGTTGCACGCGTTGTTCGAACCGGTGGTCGAATATCGCGTGTGACCGATCGAGATATCGCCGTCGAGCGCTTTCAGGTCATCCTCGCGGAAGGCCTGGCTGACGAGGCCGAGGTGGGTGAAGGAGTGGATTTCCTCACCATCACTCGACGCAATGCCGGCACTCTCCTGCCCGCGGTGTTGCAGCGCGAACAGCCCGAAGAAGGTCAGGCGCGCAACGTCCTCGCCGGGAGCGACGATTCCGAAGACGCCGCATTCCTCATGCGGTTCATCTCCGTCCATCGGATCGAACGGGGCCGGCAGTTCTTCTTGATGTTGAGACATGAACCTCACGCATCTCCCGATTCGGATTGAAGGGCCGAATCGAACACCCGCTTCGCCTGCGCCAGTGGCACGCCGGCGTCGCCAAGTTGAATGAGATCACCTTCGAACGTGCCCAGTTCGGTCAGTTGAACCGATTCCGGGAGGCGCGCGCTCACCACGCGGTCCGCCTTGTCCGGGGAGATCGTGAGCAGGATGCGGCTCGGCGCTTCACCGAACCAGGCAGCGTCGCGGCGTTCACCGTCCGCAATCGCCAAATCCATTTTAACACCAGTTCCGGCGGCCAGGGACATGTCGGCGACAGCCACCGCCAGGCCGCCTTCACTGCAGTCGTGGGCGGCTGAAACCAACCCCTGTGCGGCGAGATCGAGCAGCGCCGACTGCACGGCCGCTTCCTTGTCGAGATCGATCGCCGGCGGCGCGCCGATGGTCTGGCCGTGAACATCCGCCAGGTAGGCGGAGCCGCCGAGTGTCGGCGCGTTGCCCGCGTGCAGCAGGAAGAACCGGTCACCCGGCTTCGGGACCATAGTCAGGCGCTGCGTGACGTCCTCGATCACACCAACCACACCGACGGTTGGCGTCGGCATGACCGCCAAATCGGCGGTTTCGTTGTAGAGCGATACGTTCCCGGACACGACCGGCACGCCGAGCACGCGGCAGGCCTCCGCCAAACCGGCGACCGCTCGCGAAAGCTGATAGTAGCCGGCCGGTTTCTCCGGATTGCCGAAATTGAGGCAGTTGGTCATCGCCAGCGGCTTCGCGCCGGAACAGACGACATTGCGGGAGGCCTCGGCCACCGCGTGTTTGGCGCCGAGTTCCGGATCGAGCCAGCAGTAGCGGCTATTGCAGTCGATCGCGGTGGCGATGCCCCGCTTCGTCCCCTTCAGGCGCAGCACCGCCGCGTCGCCCTGCCCCGGGCCGACCACGGTGTTGGTCAGGATGGTGTGGTCGTAACGCTCCCAAACCGGCCGCCGGCTGCCGAGATTCGCCGAACCAAGCAGCGCAAGCAGCGTCTCGCCAACAGCGCTCGGCTCGATGTCATCAACGGCGATCGCCGTTTCCCGGGCCGCTGTGATCTTCGGGTTCTCCTCGGCGTACCGAACGTAAGTCGGGCACGCGTCGGTGAAGAGTTCAGCCGGCACCTCGCAGGCAATCTCGCCGTCATCGAGCACCCGCACCATGCCGTCGTCGGTAACGTGACCGATCGCGGCAGCGTTGAGCGACCAGCGCTCGACGATCTCCCGAACCCGCTCGACCCCTTCGGGGCGAACGACCAGCAGCATCCGCTCCTGGCTCTCGCTCATCATCACTTCATAAGCGGTCATGCCCTCTTCGCGTCGCGGCACCAGCGCGACATCGATTTCGGCCCCGACTCCACCCCGGCTGGCCACCTCGACGGTTGACGAGGTCATGCCGGCTGCGCCGAGATCCTGCATCGCCACGACGTCGTCCCCCTGCAGGAGTTCGAGGCAGGCTTCGAGCAGCAACTTCTCCAGGAAGGGGTTGCCGACCTGGATCACGCCGCGGTGGCTCGCCTCCGGGTCCTCGACCGAGGAGAAGGTCGCGCCGTGCAGGCCGTCGCGACCGGTGTCGGCGCCGATGACCATGATTACGTTGCCCGGACCCTGGCCACGGGCGCGCATGATTGCGTCGTGTTTGGTGACGCCGATGCACATGGCGTTAACTAGCGGGTTGCCGTTGTAGGAAGGATCGAAGAAGACCTCGCCTCCGACCGTGGGAATGCCGAGGCAATTCCCGTAGCCGCCGATGCCGCCGACCACGTTATCGAAGAGGTAACGATTGCGTGCCGAATCGAGCGGCCCGAAGCGGAGGGCGTTCAGGATGGCGATTGGCCGCGCACCCATCGTGAAGATGTCGCGCACGATGCCGCCGACCCCGGTGGCCGCCCCTTCATAGGGTTCGACCGCGCTGGGGTGATTGTGCGATTCAACCTTGAAAACGATCGCCAGGCCATCGCCAGCATCGATCGCGCCGGCGTTTTCGCCCGGTCCTTCGAGCACCCAGGGCGCTTCGGTCGGGAAGCCCTTCAGAAGCGGCCGGGAGTGCTTGTATCCGCAGTGCTCGCTCCACATGGAACCGAACATGCCGAGTTCGACGGGACGCGGCTCGCGGCCGAGCAGTTCGACGATCTGGTGGTATTCCTCGTCGCTGAGCGCGACTTCCCTCCACGCGCCGGGGGCAATGGTCATGGAGTGAATGCTCCTCCTCGGTAACGGAACCCGCTAGACGGCGACGTTCAGGAAATTCAGGGCGGACGACATGATCTTGACGCCGTCGGCGCCGCCGACGAGTTCGTTGGTCGCCCGTTCCGGGTGCGGCATCAGGCCGAGCACATTGCCCTGCCGGTTGCTGACCGCCGCGATCGAGCGGGCCGAACCGTTGGCGTTGGCGCCGGGGGTGATAGTGCCGTCCGGCTCGCAGTAGCGCGCCACGATTTGACCGTTCGCTTCGAGCTGATCGAGGGTGTCGTCGTCCGCGAAGAAGGCGCCCTCGCCGTGCGCCACTGGCAGGCGCAGGATCTCCCCGGCCTTGCAACCGGCGGTCCAGGCGTTGTCGAGCTGTTCGATCTTGATGTGCGTCCAGAAGCAGTGGAACTTGAGCGTTTCGTTGCGCAGCAGCGCACCCGGCAGCAGATGGGCTTCGGTCAGGACCTGGAAGCCGTTGCAGATGCCGAGGATCGGCCCGCCCCGTTCGGCGAATTCGGCCAGCGGCGCCATCACCGGCGCGAAACGGGCGATCGCGCCACAACGCAGGGCATCGCCGTACGAGAAGCCGCCCGGCAGCACGAACGCGTCGTAGCGGGCGAGATCTGTTTGGCGGTAATCGACGTACTCCGCCGGCGCGCCGATGTCATCGATCAGCGAGTGGAGCGCGTCGTGATCGCCATTGCTGCCTGGAAAGGTGATGACTCCGATCATCCGTTACTTCACCTGATCCGAAATGGGCTCGACTTCGACCGAAAATTGTTCGATCACCGGGTTCGACAGCAACTGCTCGGCCATCCGGTTCGCCCGCGTCAGCGCCGCCTCGGCGCTATCGGCGGTCAACTGAACGCGGAAGATGCGCCCGGCCCGGACGCGCGAAACCTCGCTGTAGCCGAGCTGACCCAAGCCGCCGAGGATCGCTTCGCCTTCGGGATCGTTGACGCCGGTTTTCGGGAACACCGTGACCGAGGCGAGCCACTTCGAACTGTTCGTTATTGTCACGCAGACTGCTCCTGTTTGCACCTGGAATCTGAAGGACTGACTACGCGATTCAACCGTCGAGCGTTTCGTACCAGAGCGAGCGGCCGGTGAGCCGCTTGAACGCTTCGTGGTAACGGGATGAGGTGCCGGTCACGACGCGACCCGGCAACTCCGGCGCGGGCGGCTCCTTGTCCCAACCGGAGGCCAGCAGCCAGTCACGCACGAACTGCTTGTCGAAGCTCGGCTGATCGTGGCCCGGTTCGTACGTGCTGGCGTCCCAGAACCGGGAACTGTCGGGCGTGAGCGCTTCGTCGATCAGCGTCAGCTCACCGTTCACGAAGCCGAATTCGAACTTGGTGTCGGCGAGGACGATGCCGCGACGCCGGGCGTGGTCGGCGGCGAACGAATAAAGCTGGAGACTCACGTCTTCCAGCCTGGTCGCCAGGTCAACGCCGATTTCATCGCGCAGCCGTTGAATCGAGATGTTCTCGTCGTGGCCCTCATCGTTCTTCATGGCCGGAGTGAACACCGGTTCGGGGAGTTGCTCAGCCTGGCGCAACCCCGGCGCGACAGGCAGATCGGCGACCGTACCAGCGCGCTGGTACTCCGCCCAGCCGGAACCGGCGAGATACCCGCGAACAACGCACTCGAAATCGATCCGCTCGGCCTTGCGCACGATCATCGATCGTCCTGCCAGCTTGCCGTTGCGGGCCTTGAGGTCATCCGGAAAGTCCTGGATCGAAGCGGTGATGAGGTGGTTCGGGACGATGTGGCGCGTTTCCTCGAACCAGTAGCGTGAAAGCTGGGTGAGGATGATCCCCTTGAGCGGGATCGGGGTCGGCAGAATGACGTCGAAGGCGGAAATGCGGTCCGACGCCACCATCAGGAGCGCATCGCCGAGGTCGAAGGTGTCTCGGACCTTGCCGCGCCGCAGCGGGGTCATGCCCGGGAGTTCGACCGTTGAAATCACCGGCGCGAGGCCTGCTCCCATCGTTGCTCCCCTACCCTTGCGCCGGCTGCAGCAGACCGAGCCGTTCGAAGATC
>JADLGF010000434.1 GCA_020849415.1 Thermomicrobiales bacterium | reverse complement strand
TCGGCGATCTTCACCCGCGGCCAGACCCAGGTGTTGACGACGGTCACGCTCGGCTCGACCGCCGAGGAGCAGAAGCTCGATTCGATCAGCCCGGAGACGTCGAAGCGGTACATCCACCATTACAACTTCCCGCCCTTCAGCGTCGGCGAGGTTCGCCGCCTGCGCGGCGCCGGCCGGCGCGAGATCGGCCACGGCGCGCTCGCGGAACGGGCGCTGCTCGCGGTGCTCCCGAACGAGGAAGAATTCCCCTACACGATGCGCCTCGTCTCCGAGGTCGTCTCCTCGAACGGCTCGACCTCGATGGCCTCCGTCTGCGGCAGCACGATGGCGTTGATGGACGCGGGTGTGCCGATCAAGCGCCCGGTCGCCGGCGTGGCGATGGGCCTGGTTACCGACGAATCGGGTCGCTACACGGTGCTGACCGACATCCAGGGGATGGAAGACGCGCTCGGCGACATGGACTTCAAGGTAGCCGGCACCGATCAGGGTGTCACCGCGATCCAGATGGACATCAAGGTCAAGGGGATCACGCCGGAGATCATGCGCCAGGCGCTCGATCAGGCGCTGGCCGGCCGGATGCACATCCTCGGCAAGATGAACGAAACGATCACCGAGCCGCGCGAGAAGATGAGCTCCTTCGCGCCGCGTGTGACCCGCATCAAGGTCAACCCGGAGAAGATCGGCCTGATCATCGGCCCGGGTGGCAAGAACATCCGCGCCCTGCAGGAAGAGACCGGCACCAAGATCAACATCGAGGATGACGGCACCGTGCTCGTCTCCTCGGTTGATTCCGTTGGCGCCGAGACCGCAGTGCAGCGGATCCTCTCGCAGACGCAGGATCTGCCGGAAGTCCAGATCGACCGTGGCGAGATCTACACCGGCAAGGTGGTTTCGATTCAGCCGTACGGCGCCTTCGTGGAACTCTTCCCGGGTCGTGACGGCCTGGTGCACATCTCGGAGCTCTCCGAGGATCCGGCGATCCGCGTCAACCGGGTCGAGGATGTGATCAACCTGGGCGATGAGATCACCGTGATGGTGATCGAGGTGGCGCCGAACGGCAAGGTGAGCCTGAGCCGCCGCGCCGCCTTGACCGGCGAGCTGCCGGAAGCCCGCCCGGCGCGCGAGGATCGCGGACCCCGCGGTCAGCGCCCGGATGGCCCTCGCCCGCCGCGCCGCGACGGCGATTTCCGCCCGCGCGGTCCGCGCAACTAATCAGGTTCGATGAAAACCGCCCCGTTCCCGATTGATCGGGAACGGGGCGGTTTTTTGTCGGGAGTCCCGGGGGTTACGGTTCGACGGCTTCCTCGGTGCTGTCGGTGGCGACCTGGGTCGCCCAGTTGTCGAACGTGTCTTCCAGGATCGTCTCGCTCAGGATCACGAAGGTGATGCAGCAGAGGATCACGGCGGCGATCACCCCGAGCGGAATCCAGAGCCAGAGGCGACGTTTCGGCGGGGGAGGGGGTCCGAGATCGGACATCTTCCAGTCGTCGTCGACCCCGGCCAGGCCGCCGGGACGATCGGTCGGATCGCCGCCGAAGGTGGTTTTGACCGGCATCGGCATGAATGACGGCGGGGGCGGGATCGGGGCGGCGCCTTCATCCTCGTCATCGGCATTGCTACCGGATGAGCTGCTTGATTCGATCGTCATGCCGGTGCCGGGTTGAACCGGCGGCGGCATCCAGGCCGGCGGCAATCCGCTCGTGTCCTTGACCGGTGGTTTGGGAGATTCCGGCTCGGCCGGAGCTTCCGGAATCGAGTTGATCGTGGGGGACGGGCTATCCGACGCGTTGAGCCGGGCACCGCAATTGGCGCAGAACTTGTTGCTTTCGGAGATCGGCGCGCCGCACTCGGTACAGAACTTCACCTTTTCCCGCTTCCTCTCATCCAACGGCCCGTCAGGGCGCGGCGCCTTCATCAACCAGTAATGGCGCGGGTTCGAGTCCGCGCGTTTCGCGTTCCAGCCAGACCAGCGCAAGTGCGCCGATCAGTACACCGAACCAGAGGGTCGCAAAACGGATCAGCAGGGTTGCCGCCGCCGCCACGCTCCGGTTCATGCCGGGATCATCGATCAACAGGAGAAGCATACCCGCCATCGAGGCATCGGTGATGCCGAGTCCGCCGGGGAGCATGCTCGCGCCGCCCGCCAGCGACGATAACGCCAGAATGAACGTAGCGGCCAGCAGCAACGACCACGACGCTTCGATTCCGAGCCCGACGAGCACGAGAAAGAAGGCGACGCACTCGCCGTACCAGGAAACCACACTGAGCGTGAACCCTTCGGCCAGCATTCTCGGTCGAAAGAGGGTGTGCGAGGCATCGATGAAGGCGCGAGCGTGGACGATGCCGCCGCCGACCAGCGGCACCCCGGCCAGCCGGTTGATGAGCCGGTGCAGCAGTTCCGGTCGCTGAATGAGAAGCAATCCGCCGGCGAGCGCCACCAGCACCAACCCGAGGAAAGGGCGTCCGTAGCGGAATTCGAAGAGCCCAACGAGCGCCAGCGCCAGCATGGCGAGGCCATCGGTGATTCGATCGGCGATGATCGCGGCCGAGGTGCGGTTGGCCGGCGCGCCGCTGAGGCGTCGGATGTAAACAGTGCGAATCAACTCGCCGACCTTGCCGGGAGTGATGGTGAGCGCGAATCCGCTCAGGAAGATCAGCGCATCGCGCCGAACTCCCGCCGAGGGAACGCCCAGCGCACCGAGATAGCGGCGGAACTTGATCGTTCTCCCGGTGTAATTCCAGATCGTCAGCAGCAGGATGATCGGCACAAAGCGCCAATCGAATCTGCGCACCGCCGCGCCGATCTCGTTGATATCCCCAAGCAGTGAGAAAACGACGATGGTCGCCGCCGCGGCCGCGAACGCGCCGATCAGGGCGCGCCGAACCGCCCGCCGCTCGTTTGGCATCGGCGTCACGGCTGATTCGTTCGCGCGGTCCGGCATCGGGCTAGCGGCCGCCCAATCGTGGATCGGTGGCGTCGCGCAGGCCCATACCCACCAGGTAGGTGCAGAGGGCCGTGATGTAGATCATGAAGCCGGGAATGAAGACGAGCGTCCAGTTGGTGCGGATGTACTGCTTCGAATCCTGGAGCATATTGCCCCATGAGGGCGTGGGCGGCAGGACGCCGACACCGAGGTAGCTCAACGCCGCTTCGGTGAGGATCAGGCCCGGGATGGCGAGCGACGCCCAGACGACGATGATCTGGACAACGTTCGGCATGATGTGGCGGAAGATGATCCGGGAATTGGAACTGCCGAGCAGACGCGCGGCCTGAATGAACTCCTGATGCCGGAGCCGGAGCACTTCGCCCCGGATCAGGCGCGAAATGCCCGCCCAACTGACGGAGGCGACGAACACGGCCAGCAAGGCCGGTCCAGGTCGATAGAACGACGCGAGCAGGATCAACAGCGGCAGGGTCGGGATCGACAGAAGCATGTCAACGGCGCGCATGATGACGGTATCGATCTTGCCGCCGAAGAAGCCGGAGAGTGAACCAAGAATGACCCCGATCGCCAGGATTGTGAGCATCGAGAGCGTTGCGATCATCAGCGAGGCGCGTCCGCCGTACGCAAGGCGGGTGAGTACATCGCGCCCGTTCCCATCCGAGCCGAGTATGTAGCCGTTTTCTCCCGGAGCGGAGAGCTTCATCGCCAGATTGTTCTTGGTTGGAGTTACCCCGGTGACATGTTCCGAGATCAAACCGGCGCCCAAAACGAAGGCAATGATCAGAATCACGATGAACAGGGCGGCCATCGAAAGCCGATTCTGCCGGAAGCGACGCCAGACGAGCGCCCAGAATCCCTGCGAACCGCGGCGTGTGCGTGCGCGCTGTCCGGTCAGCGGATCGACGGCCTCGATCGAGCGGGCATTTTCTGCGAGGGTTTGGGCTTGCTCAGTCATCGGAAAGCTCCACGGCACCGACCGGCCGACTAATCACGTCTGATTCGCGGATCGGCGATGGAATAGAGAATATCGGCGACGAGGTTGCCAACAACGACAAGCACCGAGAAAAAGATCGTGGTGCCCATGACAACCGTGTAGTCTCGTTCGTTGACCGCGTCGATCGTCAGCCGGCCCATACCGTTCCAGGCGAACACGTTCTCGATCACCAGAGAACCGCCGAAGATGGCGGGAATCTCGAGTCCGACCAGGGTGATGAGCGGCAAGAGTGCGTTTCGGAAACCGTGGCGCATGTTCACGCCTCGTTCCGTTAAACCCTTTGCCTTGGCGGTGCGCATGTAATCCTGCTGGATCACTTCGAGCATCGAGGTGCGGATGTAGACAATCCAGCCGGCCATGGATGGGATCGCCAGGGCCACGGTCGGAAGGATCATGTGCTCAACCTGATCCCAGAAACCGCCGCCGGACCGAAGATCGGATTGACCGCCCACGGGCAGGTAGGGGAATCCCCACTCCCGGAACTTGACCGAGAAGAGCAGGATCAGCATCAACCCGAGCCAAACGGTAGGAACGGCCCATCCGGCAACTGCCAGGAGATTGGCGAGCCGGTCGAAGACCGAATTGCGCCTGACGGCTGCCGCGACACCGACGGGTATCGAGATCAACAGTGCGAGCGTCAACGCGGCGATGTTCAGTTTCAGGGTGTTGGGCAGCACAGCCATGATGCGATCGAGCACCGGCAGCCGATTGACGAGCGAATTGCCGAGATCACCCCGGACCACATTACTGAGCCAAATGAAATAGCGTTCGTGAACCGGTTTATCCAATCCGAGGCTGCGCTCGAGATTGGCAATGTCTTCCGGACGCACGCGTGGGTCGATCGCCAGGTTCGCGATCGGGCTTCCGGTGGCGTTGACCACGAAAAAGGTAATGAGGGAGATACCCAAAAGCAGTGGGATGGTCTGAAGAACTCTTCGGAGAATGTAAGCGCCCATCGTCCGAATCCTCGACTGTGAACGGTTCCGGCCGAACCGGACGCCGCGTCAACGGCGTCCGGTTCAGAACGCTCCGGCGCCGGACCATCGTCCGGCGCCAGAGGCGTGGAACTACTCCTTGATCCAGACGTACGGCAGGCTCCAGACCGGGCCGGCGCTGGTGGCGGTCGGCTTGTAGTTCTGGAGGCGGACGTTGTGGCCGTTGCGGCCCTTGGTCCAGTTGATAACCGCCAGCGGCAGATCATCGTTGACGATGTTCATCGCCTCGATGAGCAGTTCGCGGCGCGCTTCCGGATCGATGGTGCGGTTGGCTTCCGCGGCGAGGGCATCGTAGTCCTCGTTGATCCAGCGGGACATGTTGAAGCCGGCGCCATCGATGTAATCGCTGCCGAACATGGCGGTCTGATCGCCGTCCGGGCCCCAACTGAAGCCAAGCATTGCGACCTGGAAGTCGAAGTTCGAGGAGACGGCCGGCACCAGGACGGTCGTGAAGTCAACCGGTTCCGGGGTCATCGCAACACCGAGTTCACCCCAGACATCGGCCATGTAGGCGACGATCTGATCGGAGGTGGAGCTCGGGCTGTACATCACGCTGAATTCGAACTTCTGGCCATCGAGTTCGAGGACACCATCGCCGTCACTATCCGCCCAGCCGGCCTCTGCAAGCAGCGCGGCCGCCTTTTCCGGATCGTAGTTGTAGATGGTGTTGATGCGATCGGGCGCGTAAGCGACGGAGAGCATCGGCTGGGTGCCGTGCGCCACCTCGGCGCGACCGAGGTAGATGTTCGCGACGATCGACTCGCGATCGAGCGCGTAGAAGAGCGCCTGACGGGTACGGACGTCCTGGAAGAGCGTGGTCTTCTCCGGATTCAGGTTGTAGGCGTAGAAGCCGAAGGAGAAGGTATCGAAGAAGGTGATCTCGAGGTTCGACTCTTCGAGGAGCGCATCGACATCGGCGGCCGGCACCGGATCGAGCCAGTCGATCTGGCCGGCGCGCAGGGCTTCGACCGAAGCGGTGTCATCCGGCCAAGGCTGGAAGATAAAGGTGTCGATGTACGGCACCTTGTCGTAGTAGCTCTCGTTCTTGACGAAGGTGGCGGTCAGATCGGTCTGATTCAGTTCCACGAACTTGAACGGGCCGGTACCGATGACGCGGGCCGGATCGGTGCCGACGCTGCCGGGATCGACCGCCCAATCGGCGTGGGGCACTTCGCCCCACAGGTGGGCCGCGACGATCGACGGCTGGCTGGCGGACATGAAGACGACCGGGGCCAGCAGGTCCTGAGCGACCATCTCGACGGTGTAATCGTCGATCTTGGCGTACGAAGCGACCGCGTTGTTGAAGTCAGCGGTGTAGGTGGTGCCGGTGGCGGGATCGGCCTGGGCATCCCACGATGCGATTACGTCGTCAGCGGTGAAGGGGGTGCCATCGTGCCAGGTGACGTTCTGGCGAAGGTGGAAGGTGTAGGTCTTGCCATCCGCGGCGACTTCGTAGTAGTCGGCCAAGCCAGGAACCGGCTGGAAGGTGACCATCTCGATACCGACGACCGCTTCAAAGGCGAGCGAAAGGACCGGCGAGGTCGGGATGTTGTTCGAGAGGAGCGGGTTGGTGGTGGAAAGGGTCGCCGTCGAGGTGGCGCCCATGATCACCACGCCGCCTTCGCTCTCGGCCTCGGTAAACTGGAAGTGCGCTTCCTGCTGAGCGCGTACTTCATCCGCCGTCGGCGAGGTGTAGGAGTTGTCAGCCCCGGCTTCCGGGGAGGCATCCTGGGCGGCGGCCGGCGCGGCCAGGAACTTGGCGGCCAGGCCGACGGAAACACCGGAAGCGGCCACGCGGAACGCGAACTGGCGCCGATCGATCTTTCCGGACGCGAAGTCCAGATACGCGCGATTCAGACGTTGAACTGGATTCTCCGACACGATAATCCTCCTCCAGAGTGGTCGAATACGGGGCACAGATCCCGTTCGATTCACACCCTGCAACTCACCGCCATGCGATACGACCCGCACCGGGATCGGATAGGACGAGGTTTGGGTTAAACGACGCATGGCGTACTGGTCACAAACATAAAGGATTGAACGGAAATCGTCACGTATTTTGAAGGGCCAAAGGTCCGCAACTCCCGATGATACGGTAGCGAGGGCGCAATTCTCGCGGCGGCCTCAAGGTTGTGAATCGACGACTATACTTTCTCTCGATTGATCGGACGCGCTCCTGGTGATGCCCGATCGAAGGTGGAGCCACGATGACGGTCACGGGTTTGACACCGGAAATCGAAACGAAGCTGGCGGCGCTGCGCGACGACGTGCGCGGGCTCGGCTCGGCCATCGTCGCGTACAGCGGCGGAGTGGACAGCACCCTGTTGTTGAAGATCGCGCACGACGAACTGGGCGATCGCGCCCTCGGCGCCACCGGGCTCTCCGCCTCGTACGCCGAGGAGGAGATGGTGGAGGCACGCGCGATCGCGGCCGAAATCGGCGCCAACCACACCATGGTTTCGACGATGGAGCTGGACGATCCCCGGTACGCCGACAACAGCCATCAGCGCTGCTTCTTCTGTAAATCCGAGCTGTACACAAAACTGCAGCAGGTGGCGGATCAGCGGGGCTTTGCCTGGATCATCGATGGCGCCAATGTCGATGACGCCAGCGATTTCCGGCCCGGCATGCGCGCAGCCCAGCAACTGAACGTGCGGAGTCCGTTGCTCGATGCCGGCTTGAACAAGCGGGAAATCCGCGCGATCTCCGCCGAGATGGGCCTGCGCACCTGGAACAAACCGGCGGCGGCCTGTCTGTCGTCCCGCTTCGCCTACGGGGATCCGATCACCGTCGAGAAGCTGCGGCAAGTCGGGACTGCTGAGCGCGGTGTGCGTGCGCTCGGCTTCAGGGGATTCAGGATCCGGCATCACGATGCGATCGCGCGGCTGGAATTGCCAGCCGAGCAGATGCCGCGTGCCATTGAACTCTCCGCCGAGATTGCGGCCGCTGTGCGGGCCGCCGGATATGAGTATGTGACGCTCGATCTCGAAGGGTATCGGGCGGGTCGTATGAACGAGGTGTTGAATGCGCGTCTCCAGCCGGGCCGATTACGGGGTACGGGCGCTCTTTGATCTGGCGGTCCATTTTGGTCAGGGTCCGGTGCAATCGCGCGATATC
>JADLGF010000433.1 GCA_020849415.1 Thermomicrobiales bacterium | reverse complement strand
TCTGGACCGCCGGGGAGCAGCACTTCTTTCATGAGAAGGGGCTCTCGAACCTGCCCGTGCGATGCACGGCGTGTCGCACCGCGCGAAAGGCGCGGTTGGGCCTGCAGAATCGCGCCCAAACGGAAGTCGTCTGCGCCGATTGTGGCTCGATGACCAGCGTGCCGTTCGTGCCACGCAACGGTAACCCGGTCTATTGCGCCAGTTGCTTCGAGAAGCAGCGCGAAGTCGCCGCGCTTGAGGTATCGGTCGCTAGTTGATTGGTTACAGAGACCAATCTGGTTGCAAACACGCCGTGTAGGGGAGTCTCTTGTGGGCTCCCGTCGCCCGCAGGGCGACTACCTCGTTTCGCGGCTTGGTTTTTCCAAATAGCATCGGGGCTTCCGCGTAACGAGGCGGCCGGCCAGACGGCCGGCGGGAGGGCACAAGACCCTCCCCTACACGGGATGAAACCAGAGGGATTATTACCCCAGAAACTGCCGGCCCCGCGGTCCATCAGGCGGGCCGACGCGGCCTTCGGCTTCGAGTTGCTCCATGATGCGAGCGGCGCGGTTGTAGCCGATCTTGAGCCGGCGTTGCAGGTAGCTGGCGCTGGCCCGGCGGTCCTCGCTCTCGCGGAAGATCTGGATCGCGCGTTCCATCAGGTCGTCGTCGGCGCCGTCGTCCGACAGCTCCTCGATCGCGGCTTCCACCTCGATATCGACCCACTCGGGATCGAAGCGCGGTTCCGGCGCCACCCTGCGCCAGTGATCGACGATCGATTGCACGCCCCGGTCATCGACGTAGGCGCCCTGGATGCGGACCGGCTTCGGCGCGTCCGGCGGCAGGAAGAGCATGTCGCCGCGACCGAGCAGCTTCTCCGCGCCCATTGATTCGAGCACGACCCGGCTCTCCAGCTGGCTGGTGACCATGAAGGCGATGCGGGCGGCGATATTCGCCTTGAGCAGACCGGTGATCACCTCGGCCGAGGGTCGCTGGGTGGCGATCATCAGGTGAATGCCGCAGGCGCGCCCCTTCTGCGCCAGGCGCACCAGCAGCGTTTCCACTTCCTGCGGCGCAACCATCATCAGATCGGCCAGCTCATCGACGATGACGACGAAGAAGGGGAGGTTCTCGAGTTCCGGCTCATCCTCGCGGCGCATCTTGTAGCCGTCGAGATTGCGCACGCTCAAGCGCGTGAAGATCGAGTAGCGCCGCTCCATCTCCTTGACGCAGAGCCGCAGGATCGGCACCACCTTGTCCATCTCGGTGATCACCGGGCACTGCAGGTGCGGCACCCCGGCGTAACCGGCCATCTCAACCATCTTCGGATCGATCATCACCATCTTAAGTTCACTCGGCTGCATGCGGAGCAAGAAGGTGGAGATGATGCCGTTGAGACAGACGCTCTTGCCGGAGCCGGTCGAGCCGGCGATGAGCAGGTGCGGCATCTTGGCGAGATCGCCGACGACGTAGCGGCCGTTGACATCACGCCCGAGCGGCAGCGGCAGCTTGGCGCGGGAATCGGTGAAGGCGCTCGATTCGATCGATTCGCGCAGACCGACCGTAGCGATCTGATCGTTTGGAATCTCGATGCCGAGGCGGGCCTTGCCCGGGATCGGCGCCTCGATGCGGATGCTCGGGGCGGCCAGCGCCAGCGCCAGGTCATTCTGCAGCTCGGTGATTCGCTTCACCTTGGTGCCGGCGCCCGGTTCGAGGGTGAATTGCGTCACCGCCGGTCCGGGGTTGATCTCGCGCACGCGGGCGTCGACCTTGAAGTTGGTCAGGGTCGCCTCGATCCGGCGCGCCTTCTCCTCCAGCGCCTCGGCGTCGGGCATTACCGAATCGTAGTAAACGAGGTTCGAGACCTCGGGAAGGTCAAAAGGGCCGTCGGGTCCGATCGGCTTGGCTTTTTCGCGCGGCGTCACCGTCAACGTACGCGGCACCGCCTGCGGGATGTTGATCACAGGCGTCGGAAAGAGTTCGAGGTTTTCGGCGCTGGCGTTCACCGGCTCCGCCTTAGGGCGGCGGGCGGGGCGTTTCGCGGGCGAATCGTCCGTCTGATCCGGGAACAACGGCCGCACGCGTGATGTCGCGCCGGCCGGAGGCGGGGGCTCGGAGTCCATGCCGAGCGCGCCGATCACGGCCATCGACTGGTTGATCGCCTCGTTCGCTTCGTGCCGGCGTTCGTCCCCGCTCCGTTGGCGTGATTCACGGGGCTTGCGCTCCCGTGGTTTGCGCTCGGGCCAGACGCGGCGGATGTCGGTGGTGAGAGTGACCGGATCGGTGCCGGTCAACAGGAAGACGCCGACCAGTCCGCAGACGAACGCGATCAGGCCGGTGGCAAGTTCGCCAAAGGCGCGAAGCGGGATTGTGGTGAGGGCAAGGCCGATCGTGCCCCCAAGCTCGTCGCCCGCTTTGCCGCCCAGGTGGAGCAGTCCGGTCACCGAGAAGACCAGCGCGGCCAGGCCGAGGTAGTGGCGGGGCAGGATCAGCCGGCCGGCGCGGGTGCGGAACGATCGCACCGCCAGGAATCCGAGCAGGAGCGGGAAAAGGAACGCGCCCTTGCCGAGTGCGCCGGCCAGGGTGTTGCCCCACCAGGCTGTGACCGCGCCACTGTCGTCGCGTTGCACCAGCGCCAGGGTGCTGAGCGCGGTTGCGAGCACGAGGGCGACCGCCAGCAACTGGCGCTGGATGTGCAGCGGCACCTCGATGCGGCGCAGCGGTGCGACCGCTTTCACCGGTAGCAGGAGGAGCGTGGCGGCGAAACCCGGCCGGGCCGGTTCTGGCGGCGGGGGAGCCGAACGCCGCTTCGGCGCCGGTTTGCCCTTGATTGGTGCGGTTTGAGTCGCCATGGTGTCAGTCCGTCACGGTGCATCGGGGAGCGATCGGGGCGGGGCGCTCACTCCACGTCGAGTGTACGTACAATTTGTACGTGAAATCATAGCACGTTGGCGGGGTCAAATGTGTCGCGCCGGACAGGTTTCGACGCCGTCCGCGGGATCACATTGTGGGTCATTGGTTCAGCGCCTGTGACCTGGTGTCGCGGTCAGGACGGTTTTGGCAGGGCGCTGCGGGAGGGGATGGCGTCGGGGCGGATCGAGAAGTTGAACTTGGTTCGGAAGGCGTCGTAGAAGTTGGCGCCGCCGACCGCGATCAACTTGAACCGGTGCGCGCCTTGACTGATCTTGACGACATCGCCGTATTCGAGTGACGCTACCGTGCGGCCGTCCAAAATCAACTGCGCCTCGTGCCGGTTCGCCTGCACCAGTTCCACCAGGGCAGATTCGGCGACGACCATCGGCGTTCGGATCGGCGAGTGGCACGAAATCGGCACCAGCGCGAACCCGCGCACGCCCGCGGTGAGAATCGGACCGCCCGCCGCCATGCAGTAGGCGGTGCTGCCGCGAGGCGTGGAAACGATCATGCCGTCACCGGGGTAGGTGTTGACGAAGTGACCGTCGATGTAGGCCTCGATGTCGATCATCCGGTTGCCACCGCGGATGACGATGTCGTTGATCGCCCAGCCCGGGTCGATCTCCCGCTCACCCCGCACGATCCGTGCCGCCAGGGTCGATCCGACCTCGACCTTGTAGTCATGCGCGAGCAGCGCGTTCAGGGCGAATTCCCAGTCAGCCCGTTCGACCAGGGCGAGGAATCCGACCTTGCCGAAGTTGATCCCGAGCAGAGGCGTATCGGGATAAGCGTTGGCCGCGCGCATCATCAGACCGTCGCCGCCGAGCACCACGATCGCATCGACCTCGTGCGCGGCGTTGCTCGTCAGCTCCGATTCCGGGATGACGGCGCAATCCCGCGCCTCCAGCCAGACGGTGATATCGTCGGCCAGTTCCGAAGCTTCCGGCTTGCTGAAGGCGGCAACCAGTCCAAATTTGTGTGGCACGGTGGTGGTCCCCCGGTCGAAACCGACAATCGTCGTCGAGCCTAAACGCCGTCGGCCCACTGCGGCGTCAGGAACGCCCGCGGATCGTGATCGGCCCGGAATCGGTAGAGCCGCGCCGGACGGTGACTGCCGTCCCGGCGGGTTTCATCGAGTTGTTCGAGCATGTTGGCGGCCAGAATCCGCCGCCGGAAATTCCGCTTGTCGAGCGCCATGGCCAGCACGGTTTCGTAGACATCCTGTAACTCGGTCAGGGTGAAGCGCTCGGGCATCAGGTGGAACGCGATCGTGGTGTAGCCGAGCTTGGCCTGCAAGCGGACTATGGCGTAATCGAGCACCATCCGGTCGACCTCGCTGAAGCCCACGGAGCGGGTATCGATCCAGGTGGCCTCGGTGCCGGGCGAACCCGTGCCGGCGGCGATGATCGCCAGGTAGCTGATGAGGATGATCCAGGCGTCACCGTCGCGCACGTGCAAGGTGTAGAGCTGCTCCAGGTAGTCCTCCTGGAGGCCGGTGGTTTCAGCGAGCAGCATCCGGGCGGCGGCATCGAGCGGGAGCGACGGCAGCGGTACACCGCGCGGCAATTGCCAGCCGTCAGCATCGGGCAGCGCCGCCACCTTCAGCCCGCCGTCGATCACGGAAAGCAGCACAGTGCGAACGTCGACCGCGAAGCCGCCATCGGCGTCCGAACCTGTTGCTTGTGCAAGCGGGCTGATCCTGGTCACCGGCAATGCCTTTCCGCCACAAGCATAGCGGAGCGACCACCGCGGAGTCTGTATTTGGACCCGTTGATGCGATGTGAACGGGAGCGAACGCCCGGAGTCGACCGGCCTCAACCGCCGATGATCAGGGCGCCATACTCGAGGGCGGAATCGACGTTGAGCGGTTTCAGCGCGATCGCCTCGATCACCCCATCCGGATTAATGAAGATGTGGGTCGGGAAACTGAAGATCGGGTAGTTCTCGTGCGTGCCCGATCGCGAGGGATCGCTCAGGATCGTAAACGTAAGTTGATTCAGGTTCGAGAATCGCGCGGCGTCCGCCGCGGTTTCATCGAGACTGACCGCCAGCACCACCACGCCGTGCTGCTGGAGTTCCTGATACGCCATCTGCAGATCGGGCATCTCGGAACGGCAGGGTGGGCACCACGAGCCCCAGAAGAAGAGCCAGATCGGCTGACCGTGGAATTCCGACAGGGAGCGTTCCCGGCCGTTCAGGTCGGTGACGGTGAAATCGGGCGCGACCTCGCCAACAGACGGCAGCAGGTTGGCGTTCATGCCGCCCTCGCCGAGATCGCTCAGCCCGGCCCGCCCCGCGATCAGCCAGGCCGAGACGATGATCACCAACGCCACCAGCAAGCTCAGGCCGATGCGAACGTTGCGGTTCGCCGGTGAGCCGGAATCGGGGCTGGTGGCTGTCGCTGACATCTTGATCCGTTGGTCCTAAACGCCGCCGTAGGCGTGCAGCCCACCGAAGAAGTAATTGCCGTAGTAGGTGAAGATCACGGCAGCGAAGCCGATAAGGAGCACGATCGCGCTCGGCGATCCTCGCCAGCCGCGCAGCGTGCGGGTGTGCAGGTAGATACCGTAGATGAGCCAGGTGACGAGCGCGGCCGTCTCCTTCGGGTCCCAGCTCCAGTAGCTGCCCCAGGCGTCGTGCGCCCAGACCGAGCCGAGGATCAGCACCAGCGCCAGGAGCGGGAAGCCGATCGTGACCGCCCGGTAGCCGATGTCATCGAGCATCTCTTTCTTCGGCAGCCACGAGAGATTCTTGCGGTCCTGCACCAGGTAGAGCACGGCGGCGGCGAAGGAGACCGCGAAGGTGGCGTAGGCGAAGATGGCCGCCGAAACGTGGGCAGTCATCATCAGGTTGTTCTGGAGCGCCGGAATCAACTCGGTGCTCTCGCGGAGTGAGTTCGGCAGCGACCAGATGTAGATCGCCATGCCGGAGGCGATCGGTAGCACGATCGCGCCGAGCTGGCGTGTGGCGTACTTGCGCTCGAAGATCAGGTACATGACGAGGATGGCGAACACGAAGGCGAGCGAGAACTCGTACATGTTCGAGTAGGGGCCGCGTTTGGTGGCGCCGATCCGGGCGACGACCGAGAAGAACGACAGAACTGCCGCGAACGCGGTCAGCATGGTCGCCCACCGTCCGGCGCTCTCGGAGCCACGATCGAAGCTGGCGTGTGTGCTGGTCACCGTTTCACCGGTGCTGGTGGCGAGCACCTGGCGTTCCACACGCACCCGTCCGACGGCATGAAAGATGTAGGCGAGCGATGCCGCGAACATCGCCACCGAGGCGGCCGTGAAGCAGTAGAACGAGAGTTTGACGAGTCCTTCCATTGCGCACCTTCCCGGGCACTACGGTTCGATTCCGGCTGCCCACGCCGGCAATCTGTGAAGAGTCTACGCGGTTCCTTCGTCGTTCGAAACATCCGTCTCGGGCGTCGCGGAGTTGGCCTCGGCATCCTTGCCGATCTTCGGCTCGATCGTGAAGGCCGGTTCGGCCTTGAGTTGCTCCATCAAATGCTCGAAATCCTGCTGGCCGCTCCAGTCCCGCTTCGCCAGCGGGGCGATCAAACCGGTGGCGCCACCGTCAGGCGCCGGTTCGATGATGCCGCGAATGCGCCGGAGCGGGAAGTAGAAGACGGCCGCCAATCCGGCCACCAGCATGATGCCACCGAAGATGAAGATCGGAATTCCGGGGTTGTAGGCGACCTGCATCAGCGAAAAACGCTTTTCACGGATGAACTCGACGGTCACGCCGTCGAGGGTCACCGCATGACCCTGGGCGACGATGGCGGCGGGCGGCATCGTGCCGGCCGGGAGGTCGTTGGATCGCACCTGCACCCACATCTCGCCGCTACGCACGTTGAGCGTGTCGAGTTCAGGTTGATTGAACGGGTTCGAGTCGGGCCCGATGATCACGAGTGAGGCGTTCACCGGCAGCAGGTCGATCCGCGCGGCCGGCGCGTCTGGATTGAGGAGCGATTGATACATCATCGGCAGGGCGTCTTCGAGAATGACGTTGCCATTCGCGTCGGTGACCCGAACCTGAACTGCCTGGCCGAAACTCGACTGGTAGACCGTGGCGTTTTCGTAGCTGAGCGGGTGATTGACCGTGATCGAGCCGCTCTTGACTGGCTCGCCGTCCTTGAGGATGACGATATCGCTGCGATAGTCCTCCGGCACCCCGGTCTGGGCGTAGGTATCGACGAATTGCACCAGTTCAACGCTGAGCCCGGTGCCGTGCCCGACGTCCAGCCGCCCGCCCTCGGGCACGATGAACTGGAGTTCCCGGAAGCCCCACTGGGCGGTGACGATACCGCCGGCGAGGATGATGATCATCGCCAGGTGGAAGGGGTAGGTGCCGAGCTGGCCGAGCGAATTCTTGTCGGCGTACAGGTGCGTGGCGTCGCCCACCTTCTCGGTGAAGACGCGGTAGCGTTTCTTCTTCAGGGCGGCGGTGATCGCCTCGATCACCCCGTCCGGAGTCGTGCCGGCGGCGACCGTGGCGGCGGGCGTGACGCCGTTCAGGAAGCCGCGGGTAGTGCGGATCGTGGGGTTGCGGATCGTCTGCCACATGCCGGGCATCCGGTTCAGCATGCCGCCAATGAAGATACCGACGCTGAGCACCGCCAGCGAAATCATGAAGATGAACGAGTGGAAAACATCCCAGTCGAGCCAGCGGATGACGATCCCCTTCGTGCCGGGGATGTTGTCGCCGATCCAGTGGGGCACCGAGCTTTGACGGAGGGTGCCGATCAGCACCAGCAGCGCCACCCAGGCGATCTCTGCCACCGCCACCCTGGTCGAGCAGAAAAAGCGCCAGACGCGATCGACCACCATGTCGAACGCGTTGCGTTCCCGGGCGGCTCGTTTGGCGGCGGGGGCAAGTTGCTCATCCATGGCGGGCTAAATCACCGGCTCCCAGGGGGTCCAGGGCGCCACCTGGACCAGCCGGGCGAAAAACTGCTGGTATATACCGAGAATCATGATGGCGCCGATCCCGACCATGACCGCGCCCGAGAAGCTGCGGATGGTTGGGAGGCGCTGATTGATCGCCCGCACGATCCGCGGGGTCGAGCCGAACGCCAGCGCGAAGATCAGGAAGGGGATGGCGAGTCCGAGACTGTAGACGAAGAGGAGCCATCCCGCCTGGGTGACATCCTGCCTGGCGGCGGCCATGGTCAGGATCGAGCCGAGGATTGGTCCAACGCAGGGCGACCAGCCGGCGCCGAACGTGACGCCGATCAGGAATGACGAGGCCACACGGCCCGATTCGAGATTGGCGAAGTGGACGCGGCGATCCCGGTTGAGAAAGGGAAGCTGGATCAACCCGATCTGATAGAGGCCGAGCAGAATCATGAAAACGCCGCCGATGCGCACCAGCCAGCCCCGGTTCCCCGAAACCCAGCCCGCTGTGCCGAACGCTGCGCCGGCCGCGCCCAGCGCTACGCCGAGCGTGATGAAAACAAGCGAAAATCCCGCTACGTACGCCGAGGCGTTGAGCAGCACGCGGCGGCGGGTGCGCGGGGTCGATTCACCGGCGCTCGTGCCCGCGAGATGCGCGAGAAACACCGGGATCAGCGGCAAAACGCAGGGTGATGAAATGGAGAGCAGGCCGGCGACAAAGGCC
>JADLGF010000432.1 GCA_020849415.1 Thermomicrobiales bacterium | reverse complement strand
GAGGCCTGCTCCCATCGTTGCTCCCCTACCCTTGCGCCGGCTGCAGCAGACCGAGCCGTTCGAAGATCGCGTCGACGTGTACGAGTTGATCCTCATGACCGAGCAGCGCATCGAGTTGCGCGGCGTCCAGGATCGCGGTCACCTCGGCGTCCGACAGCAGCCGGTCGCGGAAGCTCGCGCCTCCGTGATCCCACGCCGAAAGCGCGTGCTTCTGCACGAGCTTGTAGGCGACCTGACGATCGAGCCCGCCATCGACCAACGCCAGCAGCACCCGCTGCGAGTAGACGAGGCCGCCGGTGAGATTGAGATTGGCCAGCATCCGCTCGGGGTAGATGACGAGATGCTCCATCAGCTCGCAAATCTCGTCGAGCATGAAATCGAGCACGATACAGGCGTCCGGGAAGGTCACCCGTTCCGTCGAGCTGTGCGAGATATCCCGCTCGTGCCAGAGGGCGACGTTTTCCGAGGCGGTCAGCGCGTATCCGCGAAGCAGCCGCGCCAGGCCGGAAAGCCGTTCCGACTCGTGCGGATTGCGCTTGTGCGGCATCGCCGAGGAACCCTGATTGCCCGCCTTGAACGGCTCCTCCGCCTCGCGGACCTCAGTCCGGGCGAGGTGCCGGATTTCGACCGCGAATTTGTCGATGGTCGAGCCGATGCCGGCCAGAACGTTGAGGAAAAAGGCGTGCCGGTCGCGTTGCAGGATCTGGGTACTGGCGGGTGCGGCCGCGAGACCGAGCGCGGCGCAGACCTCTTCCTCGACATCGGGCGGAACGTGCGCGTGCGTGCCGACCGCGCCCGAAATCTTGCCGACGCGCATATCCTCACGCGCCAGATCGAGACGGCGGCGGTGACGGCGGAGTTCGTCGTACCAGACCGCGAGTTTCAGTCCGAAGGTGGTCGGTTCGGCGTGAACGCCGTGCGTGCGGCCGATCATCGCCGTCTTGCGGTGCCTGACCGCCTGGGCGCCGACGATTTCGATCAGCCGGCAAAGTTCACGATCGATCTGCCCGCCGGCGCGAGTCGTCAGGATCGACAGACCGGTGTCGACGACATCGTTGCTGGTCAGTCCGAGGTGAATGAAGCGGGCGGCGTCCCCGACCGATTCACCGGTCGCACGCAGAAAGGAGATGAGATCGTGATCGGTTTCCCGCTCGATCTCCTGCATCCGGGTGAGATCGCAGGTAGCGGTACGAATCGCCGCGATCGCGTCGTCGGGAATCCGGCCGCGGCGATGCCACGCTTCGCAAACGGCAACTTCGACGGCAAGCCACGCATCGATCTTGCTCCGTTCGCTCCAGATCGCTCCCATCTCAGGTCGCGTGTAGCGATCGATCACCTTGATTGAACCTCTGGTGGATAGCGGACGAGCCTTCGCCTCTGTGAAGGTCTGCACAAAGTATAGCCCAGCCCCCGTCGCCGCCGAAAGGTGAACGTTCACGGAATCTCGACTAGACTCTGCGCAGACGCGGCACGATCGAGCGAGAGTGCAGAGCGAACATTCGGATCGATCGACCAGTTCGTTTTCGTAGCGCCAGGACTCACGAGACGGGGGCGTGAGTTGACGAGGCGAGGACCAAATCGAAAGACTCGGCGGATGGTCCTCCGGCGGCACAGTCGTGACAGTTCGTCAAAAACCCGGGTGACCGGGCAACAACAACGGGCTGATGTGCGCTCAACACTCCAATTCAAAACGATCTGAATTCGGCATGCTCGCTTGCCCTGGTTGGTCGCGTCCTTCGACATCGTTGCATCGGAGGGCGAATTCAGCATGTGCGGAGTTTTCGGATACGTCGGCCCCCGGCGCGAGATCGGTCCGGCCATTCTCGGCGCCTTGAAGGCACTCGAATATCGCGGATACGACTCCTGGGGCGTCGCGGTACCGGCGGATGGCACGATCGCGGTCCAGAAAGAGACGGGCAAGATCGGCGGCGCCTCGGTCAACCTGCCACCGGCGACCCGTGGTTTCGGACACACCCGCTGGGCGACACACGGCGGCGTAACGGTGGAGAACGCTCACCCGCACCTCGATTGCGGTGGGCGGGTGGCGATCATCCACAACGGCATCATCGAGAACTTCCGGCCGCTGCGGGCGGAGCTCGAAGCGCGTGGGCATCAGTTCCGTTCCGACACTGATAGCGAGGTCGTGGCGCACCTGATCGAGGAGTTTCTCGACGAGGGCTGCACCCTTCTGCACGCGACCCGGAACGCATTCCAGCGTTTGCACGGGCTGAACGCAGTCATCGCCATGAGTGTCGATGGGGACGAACTCATCGCCACCAAGTCGATGTCGCCGCTGGTCGTGGGCATCGGTTCGGACGGCTCGGCCACCATCGCCTCGGACGCAATGGCGCTGCAGGGTTTCGCGTCTGATCTCCACTACCTGGAAGACGACGAAATCGCCTGGATCGGCGCCGGCGAAATCGCCGTCTACGAACGGGATTCGCTGCGGCCGCGCTCCGTTTCGCTCGTTCCGCTGCCACTCGAAGAACGTGATCTGAGCCTCAATGGCCACCAGCACTACATGTCGAAGGAGATGGCCGAGCAGCCGGATGTGCTCGATCGGCTCGCGACGCAGAGCGAACCGATGATCCGGGAACTCGCCCGGGCAATCGAGGACTCCTACGGCACCTTCCTGACCGGGTGCGGTACGGCCTCGTACGCCGCGTTGACCGGCAGTTACCTCTTCAGCCGGATCGCCGCCTGGCACGTGAACTTCGTCGTCGGTTCCGAGTTCAAGTACCACGAACACTTCCTGCGGGACCGCTCATTCGTGCTCGCACTGTCGCAGAGCGGTGAAACGGCCGACATTCTGGAAGCGATGCGTGCGGCCAGGCAGCACGGCTCGCGTCTCGGAGCCCTCGTGAATACGCGCAATTCGACGCTCGACCGGATGGCGGATCTCAGCGTGCACCTCGACGCCGGTCCGGAGCAGTGCGTGCTTTCCACAAAGGCCTACACCGCCAAGGTGTCCGTGCTGCTCATGACCGCCTACGCGCTCGCCGGCCGCGCCATGGAGGGCCAGCTGCTCGTCTCCCGGGCGGCGACGGCGATGCGCGAGATGCTCGCCCCGGCCTGGGTCGATCGCGTACGCGCGACCGCCGAAGCGATCCGTGACGCCAACCACCTGTTCGTGATCGGGCGCGGACTCTCCTACCCCACCGCGCTCGAAGCGGCCTTGAAGATCAAGGAAGTCAGCTACGTACACGCGGAGGGCTTCGCCGGCGGGGAACTCAAGCACGGCGTCATCGCCCTGATCACCGAAGGGACGCCTTGCGTCGTTTACGCGCCCAACGATGAAACGCGAGCGGATATCATTTCCGGAGCAATGGAGTTGCGAAGTCGCGGCGGCTTCATGATCGGCATCGGCAGTGAGAACGATCCGGTGTTCGACATCTTTCTGGAGACGCCCGACGTCGGGGACGCCTCGCCGCTGGTGCAGGCGCTCCCGGCCCAGATGCTCGGATATCACCTTGCGCTGCTGCGCGGGTACGATCCGGACAAGCCACGCAACCTCGCCAAGAGCGTAACCGTCAAGTAAGGAACCTGACTTGTTTATCGATACGCACGCCCACCTCGATCTCGATCAGTTTCCCGATGTGGAATCGGTGATCGAATCAGCGGTGGCGGCCGGCGTCGGGCGGATCATCAACATCGGCTTCGGGCCGAAGCGTTGGCCAACCACGCTGGCGCTCGCGAAGCGATTCCCGCAAATCGCCTGCACGCTCGGATTTCACCCGGGCGACGCCGACAAATTCAACCCGGAGAGCGCGGATCGCCTGGTCGAGTTGGTGCGCGCTACGAATCCGGTCGGGATCGGCGAAGCCGGTATCGATCTCCATTGGCCGAACAATCCGGCGCTCGATCTCCAGCGCGCCGCCTTCGCCTTCCAGATCGATCTGGCGCTGGAGCACGATCTGCCGCTGGTCATCCACCAACGCGCCGCCGAGGCGGAGGTAGCCGAACAACTTGAGGCGGCCGATGCGCGCCTTCGGGTCGTCCTGCACAGCTTCGACGGCACGGAACGGCTGCAGAATCTGGCGCTCGATCGTGGCTGGTACATCGGCATCGGCGGGTTGATGACCCGCCGCACCGCCCCGGTGCGTGAACTGCTGCACCGGGTGCCGCTCGATCGCTTCGTGCTCGAAACCGACTCACCCTTCCTGGTGCCGTCCGGTATCGAATCGCGCCGGAACGAACCGGCGAATGTCCCGGTCATCGCGGAGCGGTTCGCCGGGTTGCGCGGTCTGCCGCTCGATGCGATCGCCGCAGCCGCTCGCAGGAATGCCCTCGCCGCGTTCCCGCGACTCGTCGCCGTTCCCGCGGCGCTGGAACCGGTGTCATGAACCGGCGACGTATCCTGATCGCCACCACCAACCGGGGCAAGGCGCAGGAATTCGCCGAATTGCTGCCGTTCGACGCGGAACTGCTGACCCTGCGGGACCTGGGCATCGATCCGCCCGACGAGCCGGGCGCGACATTTGTCGAGAACGCCACGATCAAGGCGCTGGCCGGCAACGCCGCCAGCGGGCTGATCACCATCGCCGATGACTCAGGTATCTGTGTCGACGCTCTGGTCGGAGCGCCGGGCATTCGTTCGGCCCGCTTCGCCGGTGAGGATGCAACTGACGCACTGAACCGTCACTTGCTGCTGCAGCGCCTCGATGGCCTGCCGCTCGACCAACGGGCCGCACACTTCGAGGCTGCAATTGTTGTTGCGTACAACAACGTCGTTGTTTCAATCGGAATCGGGCGAACGGACGGTCGAATCAACCCGTACGAACGCGGCGAGCATGGCTTTGGGTACGATTCGATCTTCCTTCTTCCGGACGGACGTACCATGGCCGAACTTCCCGCGACCATGAAGAATGAGATCAGTCACAGATCGAAAGCGACTGCACAAGTGATTCCGGCGTTACTCCGGCTGATCGATGACCTTGCCGCGAACGCGACCGGATAGAAAAGCACGTCGATGATCGCCAACGGATACCGGGAATCTGCTTCAGACCGCGAAAGCGCCGCACCGGCGCTGCCGGACTCGTTTCGCACCTGGCGCTCCGGCGTCATCAAACGGGGCAAGCTGCCGATCGTCGGCGTGGCCGGTCTGCGCGGCAAGACCGCGGTTATTCACCTGCTCGAACATTTGCTCAGCGTGGCCGGGCAGCGGACCGCCATTTGGACCTCGAATGGTGTCTCGATCGCTGGGGAGTCTCAGGAAGGCGAGATTCGAGCGTGGCAGGGGGTACTCAAACGGCTGATCGACGGCGATGTCTCGATCGCGTTCCAGGAATTCGACGCCGCCACGGTCCTCGCGACCGGGCTGCCGGTCGACTTCTACCCGTTGGTCGCGGTAACGAATATTTGCGCCAACGATGAACTCTGCCACCTCCACCGAGAGGGCCAGCTTGCCATCAAGGCGATGCCGAGGATTCTTGAGGCGACCTCAGGCCGGGGCGCGCTGGTGGTGAACGGCGAGGATTTCGCGCTGTTCGACGCGGTCCGGGCCGCGCGCCCCGTGCCGACCGTCTATTTCGCCATGAACCGCAACGCTCCCCTGATTCGGCAACACGCCGCGCTCGGCGGCGTGGCGACCTGGCGGGATGGCGACGTGATCCGGTTCGGTGCGAACTGGGATGCGCCGGTGATCGCACGAACGCCGGAACTCCCCTGCACGCTTTACGGAGGCGCGGCGTTCCAGATCGCCAATGTGCTGACCGCCGTCTCGATCGCGCTGCTCGTCGGGCTGCAACCGGCGGAAATCGAGCGCGGATTGCTCAGCTACGATCCAGTCCCGGAGCGTATGCCGGGCACGATGGCCGTCCTGCCGATCAACGGATTCAACGTCATCATCGATCGCCCCGATCCTTCGTGGTTCACGCGGCCGGTCTTGCGCGCCATCCGGGCCGTCTCCAAGGGCCGGCTCTACGTGGTCACCGGGCGGATGGAATCGGTGCCGCTCGGGGATATCCTCGAAGTCGGGCGCATGTTGGGGCGAGACGCCGATGCGCTGATCCTGCACGGCAACGAGCAGGACGCCGAGCAGTCCGATTCGCTCATGCAAGGCGCCCGCCGCGTGCTCGATCCCCCGCTCGTGGCGCGCTACGCCTCGAGTCAGCGAGCGATCGAGGCGGCCATGCGACGGATGCGGGACGGTGACTACCTGTTGATCCTCGCCAGCGACCCGGCGGAGGCGCTCGCCTCCGTGCGTGCCTGGAGCCGCGGCGAGTTGCTCGAGGATACCTTCGCCGAAGCGGCGCTCGAGCGGATCTGATGGCGAACCACCCGGCCAACGCTCCCGTGGTGCAAGAGCTCCGGCGACTGGCGACAGTGATGGAGATTGCCAGCGAGAATCCGTTCCGCATCCGGGCAATCAAATCAGGCGCCGACGCCGTCAGTGAACTCGAACATCCGGTGGCGACCATCGCCGCGACGCCCGGCATGTTGACCACTGTGCCAGGCATCGGGAGCGGCATAGCCGCGCTGATCGAAGAGATTCTGGCGAATGGCACGACGGCATCAATTGACGCGTTCGCTGATCGCGCTCCAGCCGGTCTGGTCGACATCGTGGCGCTCCCCGGAATTGGCGCCAAGACCGCCGCGAAGCTCTTCCAGCTGGCGGGTGTGCGTGACCTCGAGTCGCTTTCAGCCTCACTCCAGATCGGCTTGATCGATCAGACGAGCGGACTCGGACCGAAACTGGCCGAAAAACTGCGCTCCGGGCTCGATATCCTCGCCCGGCGATCGGGCCGGACGCCGATAACCGTGGCCGAGCCGATCGCTCACGACATCACGAAGAAACTGCTCGATCGCATCGGCCGAAGCTACAAGGTGCAGAAGACCGGCAGCGTGCGGCGATGGGAAGAGACGGTCGATGATGTCAATCTGCTCACCACCGCGCCGCTCGAACTTATCGCGGAGCATGCGGAAGCGGCCGGTATCGAGTCGGGCCGCATCGAGGCCGGCGCGTTCGTCGGTCGCTATGCCGGCGGCATGGAGGTGGTGATCCTGCCCTCGACGGTCGAAAGCTGGGGCACCGATCTCCTCCGAACCACCGGTCCGGCGGCGCATCTCGAACTCCTCGGTGACGGCATCGCGGCCCCGTTCCGAAGCGAGAAAACGCTGTACGCCTCGCTCGGTCTCCCATACATCGGTCCGGAATTCCGCCAGGGATTGCGGGAGATCGAGAAGGCGCGCAACGGCGAACTCGACGCGATCATCGGCATGCCCGATATCCAGGGCGAGATTCACTGCCACACCACCTGGAGTGATGGGCAACAATCAATCGCCGAAATGGCCTGGGCGGCCAAACGGAACGGCTACCACTACCTCGGCATTTCGGATCACTCGCACTCGTTGGGCGTGGCGAACGGCCTTTCGAAGGAGCGGTTGTTCTCCCAGGGCGAGGAACTGCGCGCGGTCTCCGCGAAAATGAACTTTCCGCTTTTGCACGGTTCCGAGGTCGAGGTGCGGCGCGACGGCAGTCTCGATTTTGATGATGAAACGCTGCACGGACTCGATTTCGTGATCGCCTCTACGCACAG
>JADLGF010000431.1 GCA_020849415.1 Thermomicrobiales bacterium | reverse complement strand
GCGGCGTCAACAAGCCGGCCGCTTCGATCGCCATACTGCACAGCACCTTGTCGTCGCAGAGGGTCGTGGCCGTCGGCGGATTGACCGTCGGGATGCCCCACAGGTTGAGCGCCTTCAGAATGTAGGCCGCCCGTGAGTGCACGACGCCCCGATCGAGCACGACATCGACATCGAGCCCCGCCGCCGCGGCGGTACCGGCGTGCAGGTCGACGATCGTCGAGCGGTCGAAGACGGGAGTCACTTCGACCCCCTGATCCCGCGCCGCCTGCAGGATCAGTTTCTCTTCCAGACGCAGGTGTGAAACGAGCACCCCCAGGCGGGGTTGTCGATATCCGTTCAATCCGCTCACAGCGACACCAGCACTTCCGCGAGAACCCGGACGGCCGTCAAGTACTCATCGAGAGCGATCCGCTCCTCGGGCGTGTGATCGAGCGAGGCGTCGCCGGGTCCGTAGGCGACGATGGGGCACCGCCAGACCGGCCCGACCACGCCCATATCGGAACTGCCGAGCTTCACCGTGTTGCGGGGCGAGCCCCCTTCGGCCCGGATCGCCCGGTTGAACGGCGCCGTCAGCGGATTCTTCCGATCAGTCCGGTGACCACCCTGCGCGCCATGAACCGTGATCGTGCCGTTGCCAGCCAACGCCCGGATCGTCGCGTCGAGTTCGTCGATATCAACCCCCGGCGGCAAACGCAACCCGCACGAGAGCCGCGCGACGTCGTAGAGACCGTCCGATTCGCTCCACATGCCCCGCAATCCGGGACCATAGGCGTTGAAGCCGGTGGCATCGCCATTGCGCCGTTCGACTTCCGCGAGCACCGCGCCCCAAAACGCGAACGCCTGCTCGCAGACCGATTCTCCCGGACCGGCGGTGTGCCGCCCGGCCTCGCGCAATTCATACGAAAAGGAATAGGTGCCCCGATACCCGAGACAGGTGGCATCCCAGCCGCTCGGCTCGCCGATCAGGCAGAAATCGGGCGCCGGCCAGGATTTGACGTGTTCGGCGCCGCGCGAATCGATCGATTCCTCGCCGACCGCACCGACCACCGTGACGCGCAGCTTCAATCGCGGCGCGGCCAGCGCCGCTGCCGCGGCGAAGGTCGCCAGCGGCCCCTTCGCGTCGACCGAACCCCGTCCCCACAGCACACCATCTTCGATCCGGACCGGAATCTCCCCCGGAACGGTGTCGATGTGACCGAGGAGCACGATGTGGCGGTCACCGGAACCGACCGTGCCAACGGCGTTGCCAATATCATCAATGCGCGCATCGAAACCGCGTTCGGCCATCCAGCCGGTCAGAAACTTGACCGCCTCGGCTTCCTGGAAACTCAGGCTGGGGATCGCCACCAGATCGCGCAGGAGCGCGATCCGCTCCTGATCGTCGAGACTGTACGTCGATGAAATCTCCATAGAAGCACTCACGCCCCGCCCCCTATCGCCCGACCAGCGCGCCGTTGGACGCAACCAGTTCGCCAATCCGCGCGGCGATTCCGGCGGCCACCGAAGCGACCTCCACTGGCACCGCGTTGCGGAAATCGGGGGCGGGATCGATATCCCAAATCAACGGCCCGTTGGCGGAATCGACGATTACCACGCCGACGAGTTCCGCCGAAAGCGCCTGTGCCGCCGAGACGGCCAATTTGAACGAATCGGCGTTCGTGAGCGCCGGATTCCCCTCGGCGCCGATCACCCGGCCACCCGAGACGATCACCCGCAGTGCATCCGAGCCATCCCCGGCCTGGATCAACCCGAGCGTATCGAGCCGCTGGCCGAGCATCTCCCGGTGTTCGAGCACCGCTTCGGCGGTATCCCGATCGTGCAGCGTCAATCCGGCCGTTTTCGGTTCGAGCGGCAGGAACGTCGCCGGATAGCCGGTCAGTTCCGCCGCTTCGAGTCCCGAGGCTTCATCGTGAACACCGAACGCCAGCGGCCGGGGCAAACCGGCCCGGGCGATGGCGGCGGCGATCGTCAGCCGGTTTCCGACTGACGCCAGACCGGCGTCGACGATCCGGAGCTGATCGTCCGATGTCAATTCGAGCAACGCGCTCGCCAACGCCCGATCCTGCAACCGATCGATCACGATGCCGGCCGCCTCGCCACTTGCGGAATCCACCGCAAGCGGCCAACCGGGGTTGGGGCCGAGCGGGGCGGGTCCGGGGGCAGGGGCGACCGAGAGCGCGACGAAGCCGGCCTCGACCAGCGCCGCCATCAGCAACTTCTCTTCCACCCGTACCCGCGTGCTCAGCACGCCAACCGTTCCCGCCACGTTCGTTCCTCCAGGAGAAAGAGACCCTCACCCCCGGCCCCTCTCCCGTTGCGACGGGAGAGGGGTGCTTATGGGTACCGCCGTTCTCCCCCTCTCCTGCCGCAGCGCGGGGTACCCTCTGGGTCGAGGGGCTGGGGGGTGAGGGTGAATTCCTCTACTCGCCCCAGTCTTCGCCCTCTTCCGGAGCCAGGCCGAGCTCCAGCGGCGAATCCTTCAGCACTTCGAGATCGACCCCGCAATCGGTGCACGACACGATCTCACCGACTTCGACATTCCCGAGCTCCAGCTCGGCTCCGCATTCCGGGCATTCCGCCGTCATGTCCGCATCCTCCAGCGTTTCCGCTC
>JADLGF010000430.1 GCA_020849415.1 Thermomicrobiales bacterium | reverse complement strand
GTAGAGGTCACTGGTTCGAGTCCAGTATCGCCCACCAGACGCCAACAACCCGGCCAATCGGCCGGGTTGTGTTGTTGTTCGGGGCCACCCAGGTTTGACGAAACGGGTTTCGGTGCCTATTCTGGGACTGCGCGTTTCGACGCGCGAGCGATGACCAGGACGAGTACCTCGCCTCTGCGTTCAGAGACGCCACGACATCGGTGCAACGTGGCGACGCTGCGAGCGAGCGAAAACCCCCTGCGAGCAGGTTCCTGAACCCCGCGCGGCATTAGGGAATCCGGTGAGCCCCGTTATCGGCGTTTGAAGCACCCCGTATCGATTTCGATCGTGGTGGAATCAGGGTGGAACCACGCCGGCCCGGCGTCCCTCGTGTGGACGCCGGGCCGCTGCTTTTTAAACCAGTCGAGGAGAACGAAGATGAGCGGAGCGAGCATCGAGGAAGAGATTCAACACGCCGATATCGCGGTTGATCCGAAGGATCAGGCGGCCTACGAGCTGGCGCGGATGCGTCACTCGGCGGCGCACCTGATGGCGGAAGCGATCCAGGAGCTGTACCCGGACGTGAAGTTCGCGATCGGGCCGGCCATCGAGAACGGCTTCTACTACGACATCGATCTGCCGAAGTCGCTGACGCCCGACAACCTCGCCGAGATCGAGAACCTGATGGCGCGTCACCGCGAGGCGGCGGAGCCGTTCGAGGTCAAGGAGGTCTCGCGCGAGGAAGCGCTGCGGATCTTCGGCGACAACCCCTACAAGGTCGAACTGATCCAGGGATTCACCGAGGGTGAGTCGATCACGACGTACCAGCAGGGCGACTTCCTTGATCTCTGCCGGGGACCGCACGTTGCCGATACGAGCCAGATCGGGGCGTTCAAACTCCAGTCGGTGGCAGGCGCCTACTGGCGGGGCGATGAACACCGCCCGATGCTGCAGCGCATCTACGGCACGGCCTGGCCGACGCAGGCGGAACTCGACGACTACCTGCACAAGCTCGAAGAAGCCCAGCGGCGCGATCATCGCAAGCTCGGCCGCGACCTCGATCTCTTCTCGGTCAGCGAGGAGATTGGCCCAGGGCTGATTCTCTGGCATCCGAAGGGGGCGCTCGTGCGCTTCCTGGTCGAGCAGTTCGAGCAGAACGAGCAGCTCGCCCGCGGCTACAACATCGTCTATACGCCGCACATCGCCTCGGAGAAGATCTACAAGGCGTCCGGGCACCTCGAAACGTACCGGGAAAACATGTATTCCCCGATGTCGATCGAGGAGGTCGACTATTACCTGAAGCCGATGAATTGCCCCGGTCACATCATGATCTACAAGAACGATGTGCACTCGTACCGGGAGTTGCCGATCCGCTACGCGGAACTCGGCACGGTCTATCGCTACGAGCGCTCCGGCACGCTCCACGGCATGCTGCGCGTGCGCGGCTTTACGCAGGACGACGCGCACATCTTCTGCACGCCGGAGCAGGTGGTCGATGAAGCGGCCGGGGTGATCGAACTGGCGATCTTCTTCGCGAACATCTTCGGGTACGAGTTCAAGGCCTACCTGGCGACGCGGCCCGAGAAGTTCATCGGTGACGATGAGGTCTGGGACAAGGCGGAGCGCGAACTGAAGGCGGCCCTGGAGAAGCACAATCTGCCGTTTGAAGTCGATGCCGGCGGAGGCGCCTTCTACGGACCGAAGATCGACATCAAATGGGTCGATGCGCTCGGCCGCGAGTGGACGGGTCCGACGATCCAGGCCGATTTCAATCTGCCGGAGCGGTTCGATGTCAACTACATCGGTGAGGATGGCGAGCGTCACCGCGCGGTCATGATCCACCGGACGCTGCTCGGTTCGATGGAGCGCTTCGTCGGCGGGTTGATCGAGCACTACGCCGGCGCGTTCCCGGTCTGGCTGGCGCCGGTGCAGGCGGTGATCATCCCGATCACGGACGATCAGAAGGCGTTCGCCGAGGAGGTGCGATCGGCCCTCGAAGCGCGCGGTTTGCGCGCCGAGATCGATTCGAGCCGCGACCGGATGCAGGCGAAGATTCGCAACGCGCAGTTGCAGAAGGTGCCGTACATGCTGGTGATCGGCAAGCGCGAGGTCGAGGCGAGTGCGGTGGCGGTTCGGCTTCGGTCCGGCGAGGACCTCGGCGCCATGCCGGTCAGCGAGTTTGCTGACATGGCGGCGTCGGTGGCGGGCTCGCGATCGCTCGAACTGAAGCCGTAGGGACGTGGTTCCGAGTTCCGGGTTCCGCGTGTAGAGCCCTCACCCCCTACCCCCTCTCCCGTTGCGACGGGAGAGGGGCCGGCGAGCAACTTGGGTGTTGCTGCCGTACCCGGAACCGGGAACCCGGAACCACGGCGTTTTACGCCGTCGCGAATCGGTCCATGATCATCGCGGCGTGCTTGATGTGGCGGATGTAGTCCTCTACGTAGATGTTCTCGTTCGGGGCGTGCACGCTGGCGGCCGGGTGACCGGCGCCAGCGGTGCAGCCGTCAATGCCGAGCGCGTCGTTCAGGTAATACCAGGGACCGGTGCCAAGGCTGGTTGGGGTGATGATCGTTTCGTTGCCGGTCAGTTCGCGGTACGTCTCGTCGACGACGTGCACCAGCGGTGAATCGAGCGACGATCGACCCGGTTTTTCGTTTCCGAACGCCTTGATCTCGATATCGGTGAAACCGTGCTCGTCGAGGTGCTTGCGGATGAGATCGAAGATCTCGTCCGGGTCCTGATCGGGAACGAGGCGGTGATCGACTTTTGCCAATGCCCTCGCCGGCATGACCGTTTTCGAACCCTCGCCGGTGTAACCGCTCAGCAGGCCTGAAATCGTGCAGGTCGGCTCGAAGTAATCGCGGCGGATGCGTTCGGCGCCGGTGAGGCCGAGCAGGTAGCTGTCGATGCCGAGCCGCTTCATTTCGCCTTCGGAGTTGTCCGGGATTTCGGCCAAAACGGCGAGTTCGGCGACGGTTGGTTCCCGCACCTTGTCGTAGAAGCCTTTGACCCGAATCCGCTCGTCCGGCCCCTTCAGGCTCGCCAGCGCCCAGGTCAGACGCCAGGCAGCGTTGGGCAGGCGAATTGCGCGGGATGAGTGGACATCCTCGGAAACGCTCTGCACCGTCATCTCGATGTAGCAGATGCCCTTCATTCCGAGGCTGATTTCCATCCGGCCCTTATCGTCGCGGCCGCCTGATTCCCAGATGCAGCCGTCCGAATCGAGTTTGTCGCGGTGGGCGTGGGTGAATTCCTCGATGTGAATCGAGCCGATTTCTTCTTCACCTTCGACGATGTATTTGACGGTGAGGGGCAGTTCGCGGCGAACCTTCAGCAGCGCGTCGATGGCCGAGAGGCGCGCGACCAGATTGCCCTTGTTGTCCGCCACGCCCCGGCCCCAGATGCGGCCGTCGCGAATTTCGGCGCTCCAGGGATCGCCGTGCCAGAGATCGAGCGGATCAGCCGGTTGCACATCGTAGTGGTTGTAAAAGCTCAGCCGTTTGCTGGAGGCGCCGGCGCGCGTGCCGAAGACAATCGGGCTGCCGCTGGTCGGGTACTGCGCGACATCGAAGCCGCGCTCGGCGAGCATCCCCTCGACCATCGCGGCGGTTTCACCGATACCGATGCCCTGCGCGGAAACACTCGGCTGCCGGACGAGGCGTTGAAGATCGGCGATGTACTGATCTTGATGCGCATCGATGTAGTCGAAAACAGCCTGCAAATCGGACATTCCGAGCGTTCCTTTCTGGTTGCGGGCGTCGCCATTCGTTCGGGTTTTGATGACCTTCGCATCGCCCGGGCAACAAAGATCAATCGTGGGAACCAGTATATTCATGAATGATTCGATACTTCCGGGCACGGTTCGGAGAGGAAAGGACACCAGATTCATGGCTACCAACAAACCTCGCGTTGCGATGGTGATCGCCAACAATTACGAGGACAGCGAGGCCGATTCGCCGAAAGCGCATCTGGAAGCGAACGGCGCCGAGGTCATCGTGATCGGCGTCAACCGGGACACGGCCAAGGGCAAGAAAGGCGGCAGCCTCAAGCCGGACGCCACTTTCGGTGACGTCTCAGTGGGTGAATTCGACGCGCTGGTGATCCCCGGCGGCGGCGCTCCGGAGAACCTGCGGATCGATGACGCCGCCGTCGCCTTCACGAAGAAATTCGTCGGTTCCGGCAAGCCGGTGGCGGCGATCTGCCACGGTCCCCAGCTTCTCATTTCGGCCAAGGTGCTCGAGGGCCGGACCCTGACCTCGGTCAACAAGATTCGCGATGATATCTGGAACGCTGGTGGCAGCTACGTCGATGAGGCGCTGGTGGTCGATGGCAATCTGATCACCTCACGCACACCGGCCGATCTCGACGTCTTCAACAAGGCGATTTCGGATTCGCTCGGCCTCTGATCGTTAGCCTGAATCGGGCCTCCGGAGCGCAGTTTGCGCGTTCCGGAGGCCTTCGCTGTGTCAAACTGATGGGGTGTGCATCGCCGTCCGGCGATCGTTCGATTCGGGGAGAGGAAAAGCGTGGTCGAAGCGACCGGAAACACGGCGGTGGAGCGGCTGCGCTGCGCCCGCGGCTTCGTATTCGATATGGATGGCGTGCTCTATCGCGGCGACGCGCAGCTGCCCGGCGTGGTCGACCTGATCAACGCCCTCGAAATCCGCGGCATTCCATACATGCTGGCGACCAACAACTCCATGTCCACCCCGGCCTCGTATGTCAGGAAACTGGCGAAGATGGGGATCGAAACGAAGCCGGAGAGCATTCTCACTTCGGCGACCGCCACCCGCGTCTACGTCAACGACAATCTGCCGGCCGGTTCGAAGATTTTCGTGATCGGCATGCCGCCGCTGAGCGAGCAGCTTTTCGACGACTCCCCGCACGTGAAGGTGGAGGTTCCGGAGCCGGACACGGCCGCAGTGGTGATCGGGCTCGATGTCGATTTCACCTACGCCAAGCTCAAGGCGGGCGCGATGGCGATTCGCGACGGCGCCCGCTTCATCGCGACCAACACCGACGCCACCCTGCCGACCGAGGAAGGCCTGGTGCCGGGCGCCGGCAGCATCGTCAGCGCGCTCGCGACCGCCTCTGGTCAGCAGCCGACGATCATCGGCAAACCGGAGCCGACCACGCTGATCATGTCGGCGCGGGCGATGAACCTCGATCCGGCCGATTGCGTAATGATCGGTGACCGACTCGACACCGATATCCTGGCTGGCGCCCGGGCGGGAATGCTGACCGCACTGGTGCTGACCGGTGTCTCGACACGGTCGGACATCCCGAATGCGGACGTGCTGCCCGACTTGGTCTTCACCGATCTGACCGCCCTCCTGGCCGCCTTCACCGGCGATCCGGTCTAAGCGCCCCCGCTCCTTCCTCGCTACAATGCCGGTTCAGGTTCGAACGCGAGGAAGGAGCGAACGATGCGGCTGACTCAGGATATCGCCATGGTGGGTGGCGGCGATAACGGCTTCAATCTGTCGGCGCCGGCGGATGGAAACATCTATCTCATCGACGGTGGTGATGAGTTCGCGTTGGTCGATGCTGGCATGGGCAGCGTGCTCAGCGACACCGAACTCATCCTGGGCAATATCCGCGCCGCCGGCGTTGACCCCCTCAAGATTGGAAAACTGCTCCTCACTCATTACAACGGTGACCACGCCGGCGGTGCG
>JADLGF010000429.1 GCA_020849415.1 Thermomicrobiales bacterium | reverse complement strand
TGTAGAGCGGTTTGTCGAGATAGGGGTGGAGGCGCATCGAGGCGGAGACGCCGCCCGGCATGACGCCCTGTGCCTCGGCGAATACGCGATCAGCCGTTGATTCGGTCGTGGTCATGAGTCCCTCCAAGAAACGCGAAGACAAAACGAAAGCCGCCGGAGGCGGGACGATGCTGGCCGCATTATCCAGCAATTCCAGCTAAGGCGCGCACCGCTGTTTCGTATCGAGCAACGCGGTTCACTCATTGAAACGCAGTGTGATCGCCGTACGTTCGAGTTTCGCGCACCGCCTCGCGTGACGGCGGCAATCGTGATTTCCCCGAGTGCGCATGGGATGCCTGCGTCGCGGCTAGTCGGTGGATATAATGACTAGGATCGTTGGGTCATTCTTATACAGTCGCTATCGGTCGGCTGTGATCGAGACGTCCGGGACCACGATTCGATCGGCCGCTGTGCGCTCCGGCACTGCGAACCGTCATCCGATCGACCACGATGATCGAGACCGTCATTCCGTGAACGTTGGAGCTTGCCATGTCTGAACAAATCCGAACCTGGATTGCCGCGCATCGAACCGCCCTGGTTCGGACGTTCCTGCTCACAGTGGCCATCCTGTTTGGCTGGTGCACCTTCGCTGCTCCGGCCTTGGCGTCACCACCAGCTGACGATCCCACATCACCCGCCGCCGTCCAGCAAACCTCCGATCCCTTCGTCTCCCCCGCCGTCTGGTTCAACGACGAGATGCTCTTCTGGTGGCACGACAACGGCAAGGTCTACACCACCAATCCGGCTGGCCGCGAAGTCCCGCTGGTCGAAATGGTCATGGGGTATGAACAGATCGACCGGTACGTTTTCTCCGAGAACGGCGTCGTCCTCGGAGAATTCGACCATACGATGATCTATCGCTCGTTCACGGAGCGGTACCTCTTCCGGCCGCACTTCACCGTCGGATATCACACGGTCGATCTGACCATCTACGAACCGAACGGCAATTCCTCCACCGGGTCGATGACGTTCGAGGTGGTGCTGGTTTCCTCACTTCCGCCCGGCGCCGGTTACATCGATGTCGATCTCGTGTACAGCTTCCCGAACTACGATCGCTACGAATGGGATGAGATCGAAGTGCTGTTCGACGGCCGCGCTGTCAGCGATCAATTCGGAGAGATCGTCCGTTGGGACTGGGAAATCAACAGCTGGTTAGGGGGCGATGAGAACCGCCATATCACCGCGACCGGCCCAACCCCCACCGTTTACCTGGCCGCTGGGTACCACACCTTTCGCGTCACAATCACCGATGTCTGGGGAAGGACTGACTACGACAACGGCTACTTCGGCCTCCAGCCCGCGCCGCGCGTCGACGCCGGACCCGACATCACCATCACCACTTACAACGATTCGGCGGACGTGACGATGGATGCGACGATCACCTATTCGCACTATCACCACGCCACATGCCAATACTGGGCGGTCTTCTCCTGGTACAACGGGGAGACACGCATCCGCTATCACAACGACCTCGATGTCACGCAGGCGTTCTATCGCGGGGTCTTCAACCTCCCCGTCGGCACACACCATCTCCGGCTCGAGGTGAGGCCCGGTGACGGCGATTGCGGCGCCACCGGCGAGGATACGCTCACCGTCACGATAGTCAAGATTCCACCCAATCCGCGGGTAACCCTTTCGAAAGCGAGCGGCACCATTTATTCCGGCATCACCGCCACCCTCTCCGGATTTCCCCGCGGGGCCATCGAGGTCTTCTGGACCTCACCGGACGGCGCAACGACGGCGCAGCGGGTCGCGGCCACCTCCGCCGGGGCCAACGGAACCGCGACGGCCTCGTTCAACGTGCCCGAAACAACCGGCGGCGCCGGTCACACGCTTCGGTTCGTGCATGCTCAGACAAGTGTTCAGACGACCTTCGAGGTGCTGCCGGAAATCAGCGGCGGGAGTTGGCAGCCTGGCTGGATCACCTATATCTCCTTCTCGGGTTTTCCCGCGAACCGGACCTACGTCATGGAGTGGAAGCTCGGCAACGAGTGGATACCCTTCGGTGACGCGGAAACGGATGAACTCGGTTCGGGCACCGGCAGCGGGAACGCGCCGATTTGGGCCGCGAACGGGCCGCACACGATTCGCATTGGCACCGTCACTGGTACGGCCACGATCTTTGGATCGACCGGACCGCCGCCGCCCAGAATTGACCTCTTTTCCGCCGGTAGCACGGTCGGGAGCAAGATCTCGGTCACGGTCACCGGCTTCCCCGGAAACGCGAACGTGACCGTCACGTGGTTGCGCGCAAATGGCACCGTCATCAACGGCCTCTCGCTGCCGGTGATCCGCACGAACGGTGGCGGCAGCGCCACCGCCGAGTTTCCCGTGCCGGCCGTGCCCGGGGGTTGGGATCAGGCGATCCGCTTCACGAGCGGCGCGATATCGATCACCAAGCCGATCAATATCGTCCCCAAGATAACCGCATCGGTGGCGCAGGCATCGCCGGGGCAATCGATCACCCTGAACCTGCGCGGACTCTCCGCCAACGGCGGCTACACAATCATGTGGAAGGTGGGAGCGAGCTGGGTCAACGTCGGATCCGCCACCAGTTCCAACTCCGGTTCGATCACGAACCTGGTAGTTGTGACGCCAGCCAACGCCCCGACCGGCCCCGCTACAATCAGCGCCATCGGCGCGTACGGCACGACCGCTACGCCACTGACGATCGTAGCTGGCTCGTCATCGAACGCAAACGTAACAATCACCCCGTTCCGGACGACGGTGAACAACAAGGTCACCTTCACCGTCTCCGGCTTCCCGGCCAACAGTGATGTCGCCATCACCTGGCGACGCCTTTCCGGCAGCAGCATCGATATCGCCACGGTGCGCACCGATGCCAACGGCTTCGTCAGCGGCTACTTCAAGGTGCCAGCTACCACCGGCGGGCCCGGCCAGCAGATCACCTTCCAGGCGGGTTCCGTCTCACGCACCGCACCCTTCGAACTGGCGCCGCGGGTGAAGTCGAACACCTCGCCCGGTCTGCGCGGTCAGGCGATCGATTTCTCCCTGCGCGGGTTCGCCAAACAGGAGAGCATCCGCATTCGTTGGTGGAATCCCAACACCAGCAAGTGGGTCGATGTCGCCACCGGCCAGACCTCGAACACCGGCTCCGCCAATATCCCGATCGTCGTCCCCTCCTGGGCCGCCGATGGCGAGCACAAGGTTCGCGCGGAAACCGCGTCCTTCAACCAGCAGACCAACGTCGTCCTCGTAGCCGGCGGCGCTCGCGTTACCCTCGCCGAAGTTGAGGCCACCCCGACTCCGGAACCGACCGAGACCCCGACGCCCGAACCGACCGCCGAGCCGGAGGCATCGCCGGAATCGTCCGAAACGCCGACACCGGAACCGACAGTTGATCCTGAGGTGACGCCGGAACCCACCCTGCCGACCGAGCCGGTGGTGACGCCGACGCCCGAGACGCCGGAAGCCGTCGAACCGGAGCCGACGCCTTCACCCGAGCCGCCCGCCGGTGGAGAGGAGCCGGATTAACCCGGCGCTCCCCATCGCCCCGCGATCTTAAGCGCAAACCATCTGGCGAGGGTGGATGCCCCACCCTCGCCAGATGGACAGGATTAACGTATTCTGTCGCCATAATCACTAGACCTATCGACTATCCAAGGGTATCGGTTACCACCGACCCGATTGTGTGACCCCGGTTGTGGCGGCATCAGTGGGGAAATGTCCAATGAATCGACCGAGCTTGCACCGATCGCGTCTGATCCGAATCGTGTTGGTCACCCTCTTCCTGTTCTCCCTGGTTCCCGTTATTCCCGCCGGATTCCCCGGGTCAGGTTTGCTGTCGCTCGGTGGGGAAGTCCGGGCCGCGGAGTGCGTCACATCCTGTCA
>JADLGF010000428.1 GCA_020849415.1 Thermomicrobiales bacterium | reverse complement strand
TCGCGCCGTTGCTGCACGCGGTCGCGCTCGGCAAACTGGCTGAGCTTCCGCCGGCGACGTTCAAGAGCGAATCGGCGGTCTGTGTGGTGCTGACCTCCGGCGGCTACCCTGGCACGTATCCGACCGGGCTGCCGATCGAGGGCATCGACCGGGTGCCGAATGACGTCGTCGTCATCCACGCCGGCACGAAGCGCGACGAGATGGGCCGGCTCGTCACTGCGGGCGGACGGGTGCTGAATGTGGTCGGGCTCGGTCGCGATCTGGCCGAAGCGCGCGCCCGTGCCTACGCCGGGGCCGATGCGATCACATTCGAGGGCAAGCACGCCCGGCGCGATATCGGGCAGTTCGGGGTGGATTAACGCGCGAGACCCACCCGCGAGCGGATGGGTCCTGGGAGGCGCCAGGGGGATTCGAACCCCCGATCAGGGTTTTGCAGACCCGTGCCTTACCACTTGGCTATGGCGCCGGATTTTCGGCACGTGACAGCATACCAGAATCAAGGTGATCCCGGCTGGATTCGGGCAGGAGTTGAACGGGTGCGATTGCTGGGAACCATCGTTCGTTTGCAGTATCAGTGCGACCACCTCAAGTTCGAGGGGCCGCACGGCCGGCGCTTCAGTCCGGCCAACATCGTGCCGGTCGAGGAACTCACCTTCACGCCGCACGGGGTCATGGCCGGAAGCGCGCTCGAACCCCGCTACGACGCCCACCACACGCGGCACCCGCGCAGCCGCAACCGGGGCGACAACGGCGTTTCGATCGGCTTCACCGGGCACTACGTGGCGATGCGGGAGCGCCTGGGTGAGCGGCTGGTCGAGGGCATCGCTGGCGAGAACATCCTCATCGAGCGTGAGGACATCTTCACTGAAGCTGATTTGGCCGGCGGCCTGGTTGTCGAAACGATCGATGGGCCGATCGGAATCGTGGCGATCAAGGTCGCCGCGCCCTGTGTCGAATTCAGTCGCTACGCGATCGATTTTCCCGATGAGGCGAAGCCAGATCGGAGCGTGACCGAGACCGTGCAATTCCTTCACCAGGGGATGCGCGGATTTTACGCAACGATGGAAGCGACCGCGACGATTCGGGTCGGTGGTCGGGTCTATTTCCGGGACTGACGGGGTGGCCCGGCCGTATACTGCCGCCGGGCGTCGCACGTGGAGCGGCGCTGTGAGCAACGATCGCGTCCCCGATGCACGGGGCCGATCACAGGTCGCGTCCTCGGGGCACGAGGCCGGCCGAAGAGGCAAAACGATGGAATCGATTCCCGCTTCCGATACGCGCGTGTATCTCTTCCACTCTCCGGACGCCGATGTCGATCCGGGCGCGGCGATGGACAAGGTCAACAACTGGCTGGCGAAGGACCGCTCGAACGCGGCCTACCCGAACCTGAAGATCGCTGACATCAGCGTGGTGCCGGATGGCAAGGGCGGCGTGTACACCACCGTCGTCTGCTCCCTGGGTCGCGCCACGGGGGCGTAAGGCGCAAGGCGCCCGAGGCGTGAGGCCGCGGGCGTGAGGCGTGAGGAACTGAGTGAAATGAACGAACCCGGCCGACACGGCCGGGTTCGTTCATTTCAACGACACTTTCCGGAAGCGCCTCACGCCTCACGCCTCACGCCCCGTCCTCGGGCGTCCAGCCTTCCGGTTTCTCGGCGACGCCGAAGAAGAAGGCGGCCATCTGGTCGCGGAGGAGTTGGCGAGTTTCGGGGTCGGCCGGGTTCAGGCCGTAGTGGTTGATCAGCAGCGTCATGTGCGGCAGCCAGGTGGCGTACGCCTCGGCGGAGATGTTCTCGAAAATGCGCTGGCCGAGTTCGCCCGGGAAGGGCTGCTTCTCCAGCCCCGGCAGCTCCTTGCCCAGCTTCACGCAATAAACCATTCGTGCCATCGTTTGGACTCCAGCGAGTGATCTCGAAGCGACCCGGACGCACGCCGGATCGCGGAATTTACCGCCGTGAACCGTAGGCGAGCCCCCGCCGCCTGTCAAACTCCGGGGTGAACGAAGCATATTTCTTCTGGTAAGTAGTGTACGGCCACGTTGACAGTTCAAAGTTGGCTATGGGATAACCCTTCCACGTAGGACATTCGGATGAACGCTCAGTGGCTGGAGCGATCATCCCCGGAGTGTCCGGCGGGCGGCGGATCGAACCTGTTTCGAACCGGCGCAGTTCAGGAATCTGGCCCGTGGCGAACCGGTGGTGCAGCCTGGTTGGGCCGAGCGTTTTCGATACGAATCGAACCGAATGCCATGAGTTCTACCCCGCGCGGGTCGCGCCCCGATGCGCCGACGCGGGTTGCCTGTTCCGGATCGTTGCGTAATTCCCCCGCGGGAGCGCTTTCGATCGGGGATGGGGAGAAGGAGTGCACTCCGGTGCAACAGCCCCTCGCCGGCGAGCCGGCTCGCACACGTCGCGCACCACGCGTGCTTTTGCTCGTCCTCTTCATTGCCGGAACCTTCATCAGTTCCCTGACGCTCGCCCCGAGCGCCTCGAAGGCGGCGGTCGGCTCGATCGTCCGCACAACCACGTCCCTGAATTTGCGGTCGGGTCCCGGCACGCAGTACGGGGTGGTGCTCACCATGCCGGCCGGCGCGCAATTCAAGATCACCGGCAGCCTGAACAAGGGCTTCTACCCCGGCCGCTACAACGGCACCAAGGGGTGGGCATCGGCCGACTATCTCTCGACCACCGGCACCGCGGCGCCCGCTGCACCGTCGACTAACTCGGCGAAACCGGACTACGTCGGTGACACGGTTTACACCACCACGAGCCTCAACCTCCGCTCCGGAGCGAGCACCGGTCACGGTGTGGTGACCACCATGCCGGCCGGATCGGCGTTCAAGATCACCGGCACGCTCAAGAATGGGTTCTACCCTGGCCGCTACAACGGCACCAAGGGGTGGGCCTCAGCCGATTACCTCTCCTACTCCCGATCGAGCACGGCCGCTCCGCCGAGCAGCGGCAGCACCGCGAAGCCCGAGTACGTAGGGGACACCGTCTACACGACGACGAACCTGAATCTCCGCTCGGGTCCGGGCACCGGCTACGGCGTGGTGACGAACATGAGCCTCGGCTCGGCGTTCAAGATCACCGGCACGCTGAAGAATGGCTTCTACCCGGGCCGCTACAACGGCAGCACCGTTGGATGGGCTTCCTCGGATTACCTGTCCTACACGAAGCCGAGTACAACCTCCCCGCCGCCGAGCACCGGCGCGCCCAAACCCGATTACGTCGGTGACACGGTCTACGCGACGACGAACATGAACCTGCGCTCGGGAGCCGGCACGGGGTACAGCGTGGTGACCACGATGCCACGTGGTTCGGCATTCAAGATCACCGGTACGCTGAAAAACGGCTTCTATCCTGGACGTTACAACGGCAGCACCGTCGGTTGGGCCTCCGCAGACCTGCTCTCCTACACCCAGCCAAGCAACGGCAATGGGAACGGAAACGGGAACGGGAACGGCTCAGGCGTGGTAGCTGAATCGGACGCCGGTCCGGGCGCCGACGGCGTCTGGAGCGAAGGCGAACTCATCAACCTGATCTACGAAGCGGCCGATTACTACGGCCAGCCGCGTGAAGACATGCTGCGGGTGGCTCGCTGCGAATCGCTGCTGAATCCGAGCCTGATTCACCCGGCCTACCAGGCGAGCGGACTCTTCCAGTTCCTGCCCGGCACCTGGGCGACCACGCCGTACGCGAGCTTCTATATCCTCGATCCGGTCGCCAGCGCCTACGCCGCCGCCTGGATGTGGTCCGTCGGCCGCCGCGCAGAGTGGGT
>JADLGF010000427.1 GCA_020849415.1 Thermomicrobiales bacterium | reverse complement strand
TCATCGATCGGGGTGTAGCGGCAGGGTTGGTCGGGCGTCGCCATGTAGACGGCGTCGGAACTGGCGTAGGCGAAGCGGCGAATGCCCGGCGCGCGATCGCGCACCGCGCCGAGGAGATCGTAGGTGCCCTTCAGGTTGAAATCGAAGAACTCCTGATCGGTGTTTCCGCGCGAGGTGAGCGCGCCGGCCAGGTGGTAGACGGCATCCACGCCGGTAGCGGCGGTCCTCAGCGACTCCTGATCCTGCAGCCGGCCTTCGACCAGCTCGACGCCGGGTCCGGCAATCAACGGTGCGCGCGGATCGCCCGGCAGTGTGAAGGCGCGCACCGTGTGTCCGGCCGCCAGCAATTCCCGGGTGAGATGAACGCCGATCCGGCCGGTCGCGCCGGTAACGAGCACGTGCATAGGTCCCTCCGCCGCGGCGGAACGATGACCGCGACGGCGTCAGCGTATCGAAAAGATCGCCAACGCGCCGTGACCCTTCGCGCCTGCCAGTCTGGCCACAATCCACTCCCACAGGGCGGTGGTCACCGTCTTCAAACTGGCGGGCTCGAGAAACAGGGCAACGCCTCTTCTCTTCTCGGTGATCGCGCATCGCTTCGATCCTGGAGAGCGGTCCGATTCGGCGATCCGGCAGCGCTGGCCGGCAGTACGATCGTCTGGGTGATTTCATTTCCAACTCCCGTCGATGTTCCACGTTGCCGGGTGTTTGGTTTACGTCTTGCACCATTCCAGCGGGTTGCGCCCTCGTTTGCATTCGCGTTTTCGCCCCGACCGTTCACAGAATCGAATGTATTGACAAAACAAGCGAGCCGATGCTACGATCGGTGATAATAGTTCAAACAATGCATCAAATGAAACGGAGGGTGCCTGTACGTGCCATTGCGGTTCATCCATTGACGAGTGGCGCTCGAACCACGTCGCGCCACCCGCCGTGCCGCTCCTGCGGCTTCTCGCTTGGGGAAATCACGCATGCTCTCAACGCGCGGCGGAAACGCCTCCGGACTACGCGAGCACAACACGCGCCTGATCTTGCGCTCGCTCTTGCTTGGCGGGCCACTTTCCAGACGTGAGCTTAGCCGACAAACTGACCTTGTCCCCGGCACAGTTTCGAACGTTGTCAACGATCTGATCAATGATCGCGTCCTTCGGGAAGTGGGGCCGCAGCCCCGCCCGAGCGGGACCCGGGGTCCGCGCGAAGTCCTCGTCGATTTTGACGCAACCGGCGTTGCCGCGGTCTCCGTGGCGCTGGGCATTTACACACGGTCAGTGGGCATTGTCGGGCCACGAGGCGACGTCATCGCGAGCACCGGAATCCAGGAGAGCTCTGCCGACGCCACGCCGGCCGAGACCCTGGATTGGGTCGAGGCAAGGATCAACGATCTCATCAGCGAGAGCGCGATTCCGGCCTCCGCCATCATCGGCGTCGGTGTTTCGGTGGAAGGCTCGGTTGATTCCGCCGGCGGCATTCAGACCCATGTTCCCTACCGGGATTGGCACGATGTTCCGGTTGTATCGGATTTGCATAATCGGCTCGGGTTGCCGGTCACGATGGCCAATAGCGTCCACGCCATCGCCTCCGGTGAACTGGTCTTTGGCCGCGGTGGCGCGGGTGACAGCCTGTTATTGGTCAGTGTGTTCACGACGATTGGCTGCGCGGCAATAGCCGGGCGCAAAGTGCTCGCGGGGCCGGGTAGGACGGCGGGCGATATCGGCCACATCACTGTTGTGCACGATCACGGCGAACTTTGTGTGTGCGGCAAGCGCGGGTGCCTGGAAACGATTGCCGGCGAGTACGCCATCATCTCCGCCGGCCGCGCGGCCGCCTGGAGCGGACGAAGCACGCATTTGCTCGCTCTCAGCGGGGGTCGTCTCGACGCGATCACGGTCTACGTCGTGGCGCAGGCGGCTGTCGACGGGGATCCGGTCGCGGTCACCATCGTTGAGCGGGCGGCGGCCGCGTTAGCGCATGTGCTCGCGCCGCTCATTGGCGTGCTCGATCCGGAAGCGGTGGTGTTCGACGGAGTCTTGCCGGTCCTTACGAATCAGATATTCATGCAACCGTTGAGAGCGGCGCTTCAGTCCACCTTGCCGCCTGATCGTGCCGTTCCGGTTCTAACGACATGCTCGGTGCTTGAAACCGCGTTTCCGGCAGATGTTTCACGACCATCGATGCTGGGCGCTGCCGCGCTCGCATACGAGCGGTTTTTCTATTCGCCTCAGCATGGAGGTAACCATGTCGAGGCCGCGGTGGCCGTTACGACGGCTGAAGCGGCGATGAACGCCGGGAGCGAGGTGCGGTCATGAGCGGAGCCAGGCTGAAGTCGATGTGGCGCTCGGGCCAGACGAGCTTCGGCGCATGGATTTCGATCGGCGACCCATCGACCACTGAAATCATGGCGGCGGCCGGGTTCGATTGGGTGTTGTTCGATGGTGAGCACGCACCGATTCCGGTCGACCGGCTCCAGTCGCTGCTGATGGCGTTCAATGGCACGCCGACATTGCCGGTGTACCGCGTGGCTGCGAATGACCCCGTCCAGATCGGGCAAGTTCTCGATATTGGCGCGGCCGGCGTGGTTGTTCCGAGGATCAACAGTCTCGAGCAGGCGCAGGCGGCGATCGCGGCGGCGATGTATCCGCCCCTTGGCCGGCGTGGGGTAGGGCCGTGGCGGGCAGCCGCATACGGCACCACATTCCATGCCTATCTCCGCCGAGCGAACGAAGAGACGCTCCTCATGCTGATGATGGAATCGCTCGAGGGGATTGCCGCCCTGCCCGAAATCGTGCAGCTCCCCGGCATCGACGCGATCATCGTCGGTCCGGCGGATCTTGCCGCCTCGCTCGGCGTACTGCCCGATTTTGAGCATCCGCTCGTTCTCGAAGCGATCGACCGCATTCTGGCCATCTGCGAGCCCGCCGGCATGCCGGCCGCGGTGTCAATGGGAAACCTTGACCGATTGACCGCGTGGCGTGGTCAAGGAGCGAACTTGATGATCGTCGGGGTCGATAGCGATTTCATCCTTGCCGGCGCGGACGCCGCTCTCCACGCCGCTCGTTCCGCGCTCGCGGAACGATATGCCACCGCAAACGCTGCATTCGCAAAGGATTCATCCCGATGAGTGAGAACCCGATGCCCCGTCCAGCATTCGCCGGGCCTTCGCATGTTCGGGCTGGCGCTGGTGTGCGTTATCGCTGGGGTGACGAAATCTCCGGCGAAGTGTCGGTTGAGATGCTGGTCTGGAGCGATCAACTCCATTGTGGACTCTTCTCGATGCCAGTCGGCGCGCGGTTCGGACACTCCGATGCGTATCCAACGGTGACCGCGGCCGATGAAGTGTGGATCACCCTCGCCGGCTCCTACATCATGAGTTGTCCCGCCACCGGCGAGGTTCACCGCGTGCATCGCGACGAGGGAGTGCTCTCGCGCCCCGGTACGTGGCACCACGGGTACAGCGTAGGCGACGAGCCGTTGCTGATGATCGAGTTTCTGGGCGGGCTTGGCCAAAACCAGGCTGACATCAAGACGTTCGCGGCCAGCGTTCCTCCGCCGGAGCAACCCAGGCACGCACAGGACGAATGGATCGGCCGCTGGCCGGAAGCACGGGAGGAAGCGGAGCAAGCCAACCGGCTCCAGGTGGTTCGTCCATCGGAAGCGCTGTTGCGCATTGAGGGCGATAAGAACCCGATCCTCGTTGAGGTACTCGCCTCAACACCGCGCCTCACGGTTGGTCGGATGCGCTTGCTGCCGGGCCAGCGAAGCGACGACCAGGTTCACGGGGGTGATGAGCATCTCTACGTTGTCTCCGGTACGGCCAATATCCGGCTACCGCAACACGAAGCTTCGCAATGGCACGAACTCGGCGCTGGCGACAGCTTCTTTATTCCCGAAGGAGCCGTGCACCACTACGTCAATGAAACATCTGCACCGGTCGATCTGATCTTTGGCGTGGCGCCGCACTACCTGCCGATCTGACGACGCACTAGCGGAGGTCATGACATGCCATTGTCCGGCGCGGTTCACGAGTTGGTCATCGCACCTGGTCCCTATCAGGGAGGAAGCATCCGCAACAGCGAGGCATCGATCATCGAGCTGAACGACGGCCGTTTGCTGCTTGCCTGGTCCGACTGGTACGGGGGGCCGAGCGATTTTGATAACTGCCGCATCTCGGGAAAAACCTCAGCGGATGGTGGACGCACCTGGTCGGAACCGTTCCTGCTGCAAGATCACGACGGCGCAATCTCGGTCGACAGTCCTGCCTTCATTCGACTCCAATCCGGCGCGATCCTGCTCTGTTACTGCCGGCAGGTTCCCAGCCGGATGGAACCCGACCGCCGGTCCGGTGACGTTTTCCAGTGTGTCCGACGCTCTGAAGATGAAGGGCGAACGTGGAGTGATCCGTTGGCGATCACCAACGATGAAGTTCGGCAATTCATGATTCACGACAATGGCATTCAGCTCCGGAGCGGCCGAATCGTGCTGCCGATTGCCTGGACGAACAGTCACGAGACGCCCAGACATAGCTACTGCGCGCTCGCGTGGTACTCCGATGACGATGGAGTGAGTTGGAAGCGCGGTCGAGGCCAGGTGACGTTGCCGAAGCGGGGCGCAATGGAGCCAACGATCGTTGAGCGTGAGGATGGTTCGATCCTGATGCTGATCCGCACCCAGCTCGGGTATCTCTATCGAGCGGAATCGAACGATGGGGGCGACACCTGGAGCCCGGCCCACTCGACCGGCATCGTCGGCTCGGAATCGCCGGTTAATATCAAACGATTTCACCATACAGACGATTTGCTGATGATCTGGAACCACTGTAACGACCCCGGACTGAGTCACGGCGGCCGGAGTCCGCTCACGGCGGCTATCTCCAGAGACGAGGGAGCAACCTGGGAGTCGTTCCGTAATCTCGAAACCGATCATGCGCACACCTATTCGTATCCGAGCATTACGTTTCGAGGCGACGAGGTGTTGGTCACGTATTACCGATCGCTGCATGGCCCGGAGCCGGACGGCAGCCGTAATCCGTCGGAACGGCACGACGCGCCAGAGGTTGAGCCGGATGTGAGCGCGGCGCTCGGTCGTGAGCTCGCCTACGAACTCAAGCTCCAGATACTGCCAGCCGGCTGGTTCTACGGGACGGTGGCACAGGGTGCGAGGAGGTGATCGGGGTCGATCGAGACACGCATCGGCCCGTCGCAGCCACGGTCTGACCAAATTCAAAACGGATCATGATGAACCGCCGCGAAGCAGGTGGGTCGGGGATCATGCGCCATCTGCACCGGCGAAGACCTCGCTTATGGAAAGGAGTTCACGGGTGACCAAGCACATGCGCTCGAACGTTTCACGCCGCACTCTCCTGAAGCTGGCTGGAGGAGCTTCCGCGACGGCCGCGGCGATGCGCGGCCTGCCGCGCGGAACGGCGGCCCAAGGGGACACGCCAGTCACGGGAGGGACCTTCACCTACGGAAACTCGAGACCGGCCCAGAACGTCATCAACCCGCTCAACACGATCGGCACGGGACAGAATGTGCTCATTGACGCGCTCTTCTTGCGGCTTCTTTACGGTCGTCAGTGGGGTGACGGGATTAATCCCGACGACTCGGCTCCGCTCGATCTCGCGGTCGCTGAAACGATGACCGAGATCGAACCGAACCAGGCCTGGGAGTTCACGCTGCGCGAGAATGTGCGCTGGCACGACGGACAGCCCGTCACCGCCGACGATGTGATCTTTGGCATCTGGCTCTCGCTCAACCGAAATACCGGTGGGACGAGCGAAACGTCACCCATCGGTATCAAGGGGGGCGAACGGCTCCAAACTGAGGGGGCGGCGGTCGGCGAGATCGAGGTGGAGGGCGCCACAAAACTGGGCGACCGGGCGGTGCGCATCGAACTGGAGCGGCCGATCGCCAACTACTGGGTCAACTGGACGGTCGGCTATTGGCCGATGCCCTTCCATATTTTCGGGGAAATGCCCTTCGAAGCCCTCTTCAGCGAACCATACGCCACGATGCCAATCGGCAACGGCCCCTTCAAGGCGGCACGGTACGTCGATGGCCAGTACATGGAGATGGACCCGAACGAGGACTTCTATCTCGGGCGGCCGCATGTCGGCAAGTACATTGTCCGATTCGGCGAGGCCGATACGCTTACCGCGGCGCTCGAGGGGCGGGAGATCGACGGGACCAACGTCAGCGCCGGTCCGGTGTACGACCGTCTGGCCAGCCTTGACTTTCTCGCCACGAGCCAGGCTCCGTTCGACTATCCAACGGGATTCGCAATCAATGCCGAGCGTTTTCCGGAGCAGGCAGCCGGACTGAACCGGGCGATTCAGCATGCCATTGACGTTGATCTGATCAACACCCAACTCTACAGTGGCACGCTTCGTCCCTCGAACAATCTCTTCGGCCACGTCGTTGGTCACGAGGAGGCACCTGCCGGTTTTGAAACACGCACTTTTGATCCCGATCGAGCCCGTGCGATTCTGACGGAGATCGGCTGGGATAACAATCGGGAACTCGAGTGGCTGATCTGGGGACGGCCTGGCCCTGCGGAAGATACACGGCAAGCGATGCTCGCCGACGTTGGCATTCGGGCCACCTATCGCACCATCGATGTGTCGGCGGTTATCGATGAACTCTATCGGGAGGGCAACTACGACCTCGCCTTCACATCGTTCGGAAACTCCCAGTTTTTCGAGGAGAACTGGAAGTACATCCAGTGCGGCAGGAATTACGATCAGGGCGGGTTCAACTACGCCCGGTACTGCAACGAAGAGGTCGACGCCCTCTGGCAACAGGGGCTGGACGAAACGGATGCGGCGAGGCAGAAAGAGATCTTCGATCAGATCAACCTCATGCTCAACGCCACGCCGCCTCAGGCAACGCTTTATCGTTCGTCCGTTCCATACATCTGGAACCGGCGCGTGCGAGGGGCGTTCCCGTATCAATACCAACGCCCCGTTCGCCCGGCCCTGGAAAAGGTTTGGCTCGCCGAGTAGGTGGCCGGCACCTGCGAACGCGTGATCACCCGGCCACGCCCGGTACTTCATGGACGAATGGAATCGGATTGCGGTAGGTGCGAGGCATCCGTTCCGTCCGCTAGCGAGACCGGGCTCGAACGCGACCCGGGGGTCTTCGACATCCTGATTCGGGCTGCTGAGGCGCGGCGTACGCCGCGCCTCACGCAGGGTAGATGGGCGGGTGCCGATGCAGTACATCTTGCGCCGATTGGCAATGGTTTTGCCGATGCTGCTCGGTATTACCGTCATTACGTACGTCATTATTTCGCTGGCGCCCGGCGACCCGATCACCGCGCTGATCGATCCGGAGGAAATGAACGTCCGTTCCGAAGCGGAAATGGACGCAATGCGCGAGCG
>JADLGF010000426.1 GCA_020849415.1 Thermomicrobiales bacterium | reverse complement strand
TTGTCCTGCGGTTGAAGCCACCCGTGATGATCCTTTGCGTGTCGGCGTGAAGGGCGCGGCAAGGAGCGCCCGAAGCGCTCCGCGTCTCTTGTCAGAATATAGTCGTGCCGTACGATCGCGCGCAAACAGGATGTGCCAATGGCCACACGTGGCGGTGCGGCGGCAGCTCAACGTTCTGCGTGCTTGTCTGGCGGCGTGGAATTGGCCCCGGCGCTAGTCCGGACGGCCGAGGCCGAGGGCGAGTCGGGCGGCGAGATCGACCGGGAAGGAGACGAGCGGGCTCGCGCCCCCGTTCGGTGATGCAGCGCTGATCTGGATCGTGGTGAAGTCGGTCAGCGGTTGATCGAGCTGAATCCGCACGATGCCGTTGCCGCTCTCATCGAGCGTGACATCGCCGACCTTGAGCAGTTCACCGGTGGTCGAAACGAGCGCCACGCTGGCCGGGCCGTCGAGATTCGGCAACGAAACGCCGTTGACGTGGATATCCCACGATCCGCCTTCGCCGCGCGCGAATTCACACTCTGCGTAGCGCGGCTCGATCGCTTGCGCCACTTCCGTCTGCGCCACGGTGCGATTCGAGCGCGCCATGAAAGACGACGGCACCGTGCCGCCCGATTTGGCGGCGGGGCTCGTGGCGGAGGCGCCACTCGTACCGGCCGAGAGGAGCGTCACCTCCTGAATTGCCGAGGATTCGATTGGCGCGATGACATCCGCGGCCGCGGCCTGCGCGGTCGGTGCGACCCCGGCGCCATCCGAACGATCGAGCGCGCCGAGTCCGTAAAGCGAAACGAACACAAGGGCCAGCGCCAGCGGCGCGGCGGCGAACCGTATCGTCCGGCCGCTCACGAAATCTGGAATCCAGTCGAACAGGTCAGCGGTTCGGCTCGTGGCGGCCACCCCGGTGCGGCGCTTGTCAGCCGGGGAATCGACGATCACCGCGTCGAAATCGATCGCGGCCGGCGCGACCGGAGCGGCGATCCGCTCCAGCAGGGCCGTTTTCGCGGCCGGGGAAGGAGAACGAAGCGGCGCGGCAAAGGGCAGGAAGCGCGTGACTCTTTCGAGGGCGAGGAGTTCGCCGGCGCAGGTAACGCAGGTTTCGCAGTGCTGGCGAACCAGCAGTTCCGGTCCAGTTTCGATGGCGCCCAGGGCGAGGGCCGGCATCAGATCGAGCACTTCGTCGCACGCGATCGGAATGATCGCCGGCCGTCGGCTGGTGGAATCTGGTTCCGGTTGCATCGTTCGTTCGCTCACGCTTCCGCCACTCCTGGTCGGACAATCATTTCGAGCTCGGAATCCCCGAGTTGTTCACGCAGTTTTTGCAAGCCGAGCCGCATGCGCGTCTTGATGGTGCCAAGCGGGGTGCGCAGCGTTTCCGCGATTTCCCGCTGGGTCAGGCCCCGGAAGTAGGCAAGTTCGATCACTTCGCGCTGTTCGCGCGGCAAATGATCGAGCGCGCCCGTGATCGTGGCGCGAACCCCTGAAAGCCACGCCTCTTCCTCGATATCCGTGCTGAGATCGGCCACGCTGCCGAGGAGCAGTTCCGGATCTTCCGCCTCCGCCTTCTGGGGACGCCGGCTCCGCTTGCGCACTTCGTCGATCGAGAGGTTGTGCGTAATGCTGAGCAACCAGGTGATCAACGTGCCGCGGGCGGAACTGAAGGCTCCCGCTTGCTGCCAGACGCGAAAGAACACTTCCTGCATGACCTCCTCGGCCAATTGCGGGTCGCTCACGATACGCACGGCGAAGGAAAAGACCACCCGTGAGTATCGATCGTAGAGTGCTTCGAGCGCGCGAGCGTCACCGGACGCGATGAGTTGAATCAACTCCGCATCGTCAAATGCCGTCTCATTGCCCGTGCGCTCAGGGTGGGCGGTCATGGACACTGCCATCTCGGCGAACCTGGCCAGAAGGCTGTTTCCTCACTGATCGCCATCCTCATGCCGGTATACGCGCGAGCCCGGAAAGAGGATGTATCGGAATCGCGGAACGCAGCCAAACGTGTCGCCCCGGTTGCACAGGGGTAGGGAGGGCCGACGCCTGAGTTTACCCTACGCGTTCCTGGACGCCTGGGGGATGACTTCCGGTTCACCGAGTCCGAGCGCCACCCGCGCCGCCGCCGCCAGCGCCAACGACCCGGTGATCAAGATCACCTTCACCGCTTCTTCGCGCAGCCGGTCAATGGCGACCGCCACGTCCGATGCGGTCACGGTGGCGATTCCGGCGTCAGCCGCACCCCGTTCCAGATCCTCGAGCGGCATCGCCCGGGGCGAATCGATCGGGACGAGCGTTGCCCGTTGCGCCACCGGTCCGAGTTCGCGCAGGAATGCGCCGGCGTTCTTGCCCTTGAGCATCCCGAAGATGACCGCGATGTCGTTCGGCGCGGCGTCCGGGTAATCGCGACGGATCGTCTCGGCGAGTGCGCGCGCGGAGGCCGGCGAGTGCGCGCCGTCAATGACGATCATCGGCTGCCCCGGCACGATTTCGTGCCGGCCCGGCAGCCAGGCGTTGGCGAGTCCCGCGACGATGGCGGCATCGGGAAGTTCGAACCCGTGCAAGCGCCGCAGCGCGGCGATCGCGAGTCCCGCGTTGCGGACCTGGTGGGCGCCACGCAGACCAGTTCGGAACGGACCGACCCGGCCCTCGTCATCCTCATAGACGGCGGCATTCCAGTCGTTACTGACGCGCCAATCCCGACCTTCGATAGCGAGTGGCGCGTTCCGCTCCATGGCGGCGGACCGGAAGACGTCGAGCACGTCGGGCGCCTGGTCGAGGGTCACCACCGGCCGGCCCGGCTTGATGATGCCGGCCTTTTCGCGCGCGATCTGCGCCAGCGTGTCGCCGAGGACATCGGTGTGCTCCAGGTCGATCAGGGTGATCACCGAAACGAGCGGATCGACCACGTTCGAGGCGTCCCAGCGACCACCGAGTCCGGTTTCGATGATCGCGATAGCGCAGCCGGACCGTGCGAAATGATCGAACGAGGCGGCGGTGATCAGTTCGAAGGCCGTCACGCGTCCGAGGTCCGGTTGGTCCCGCTCCAGCTGCTCAGCCGCCGTCAACGCGCGCTCGAAAGCGATGGCGAAGTCCGCCTCGCTGATCGGCTCGCCGTCGACCGCGATCCGTTCGCGGAACGAATGCAGGTGTGGTGAGGTGTAGCGGCCGGTCCGGTAGCCGGCCGCGGTCAGCACGCTCGCAAGGCAGGCGGTTGTCGAGCCCTTGCCCTTGCTCCCCGCCACGTGAATGACCGGCAGGTTCGCCAGCGGATTGCCGAGCCGCTCTACCACCCCACGGGTGCGGGCGAGGCCGCGCTCGCCGGCGGCGTCATCGAAGCCGAACGGGTTGGTGATGATCCCCTTGTCGTAATCGGACCGCTCCCAGAAGCGCTGCATCGCCGTGATGTACGCGGGCGACAGCCGGCGCGGGACGAGCGCGGTCGCGAGCGAACCGAAGCGCCAGTCGCCGTCAGCGGCGAGGATCGAGTGGCGATAGTCGAGTCGTGGATCGGTCGCCGGGAAATCGGCGCGGGAATGTCCGCCCCGGCTCTCCTCGCGGTGGAGCGCAGCCCCGGCGATCGCGCGGGCCGATGCGAGCATGTTGCGGACGGTGATCTCCGGCAGGCTCTCGCCGAGCGCGGCGACGTCTTCCTCGATCCGGTCGAGTTCCGCCAGTCCCCTGCGCAAGCCGTCGGCGCTACGCTCGACCCCGACGTACGCGCTCATTGCGGTCTTGATCCGCCGGCG
>JADLGF010000425.1 GCA_020849415.1 Thermomicrobiales bacterium | reverse complement strand
GAACGGGTTCAGGTGTTCGGACGCGACGTCAGCTTCAAACGGGCGTTCGGCGGCAAGGGCAGCGGCCCCGGCCAGCTGATCGAGCCGGTCGGCATCGCGATCGGGCCGGATGGGAACGTCTACGTCGCCGATTCCGGCAATGGCCGGATCAGCGTCTTCTCGCCGGAGGGCGAGCCGTTGGCGCAGTGGACGATCGACGCCTGGGCCGGGAACGCGTTCTTCGAGCCGTACCTCGCCTTCGGTCGTGACGGGCTGCTCTACGTCACCTCATCCGCGACCGGCAGCGTCGAGGTCATCGGCCGTGACGGCCAACTGCTGGGCACGATCACCGCTTCCGGCGCGCAAACCCTGGGCCGGCCGAGCGGGATCGCGGTCGCGGCTGACGGCTCCCTGCTGGTGACCGATATCGGCAACTCCGGCGTCTACCGGGTCGAGCCACTCGTGGTCGAGAACCTGGAGGCGGTGCAGTTCACCGAGGCGACCCAGCCGGCGGAGTCGGCGAGTCCGGAAGCATCGCCGCTGCCCTGAGCGGGGGTCACCAGATGAAGACGTCCTGATCGACTTCGGTCAGTTCGCCGTCGAGGACCTCTCGTTCGAAGAAGGCCAGGATCGCGCGGAGCATCTCATCGGCGTGGAGCGCGTTGTTGGAAACGACGACCACGCCGATGGTGCCGACGCGCATGTCATCGAGATCCTCGATCTGCGCGATCGACGCGTTGAAGCGCTTGCGCGCTCGCTCGACGGCCGACTTCACAATCCCCCGCTTCTCCTTCAGGGAGAAGGTTTCCGGCAGGTAGAGGGAGAAGCGGGCGGCGCCGATGTGCATCGGAGCTACTCCGCGCGCGTTTCGACCGTGAAGCGGGTTTGACCGTCGCCGAGGAGTTCCCAGCGCCAGTCAAGGCCGCGCGGCCGGGCGATCGCGGCGGCAACGCGATGGAACGTGGCGGCATCCTCGGCCGTTACCCCGAAGAGTTCCAGGAGTTCATCGTCCGGGAAACCGGACACGACCGCCGACACTGACGCGCCTTCCGCGTCGAGTTCGTCCACCACGGCGCCGAGCGCGCGGTAGTTGGTGAGCATGGCGTCGAGGAATTCGGCCGGTTCCCACGGCTCCTCCATGCCCCACGCGACCGAGAAGCGCTCCGCGACCGCGTCCGCCCACGCCTCGGGCAGGAGGCCGAGATCGTCGAGCACGGAGATCGTGGCGAGGATCAACCCCTGCGCGTTCTGTTGGCTCTGTTCGAGCAGCGTTTCGGTCGTTTCGTCGAGGTACGACGTATCCGGAGACTCTTCCATCCTGATCACTCCCGGTCTAGATGACGTTGTGTTCCTGGTTGAGCTGACCTTCGCGGAACCGGGAAGGCCGGAACGGCGTGATGTCGACGGTGCTGGCCGCGCCATCAAGCAGCAGTTCCGCCATGCAGGCGCCGATCGCCGGACCCTGCATGAAACCGTGGCCGGAGAAGCCGGCCGCGACGGCGAGTCCCTCGACCTCGTCCACCAGGCCGACGAGTGGATTGTCGTCCGGGGTCACCTCGTAAAAGCCGGCCCAACCGCGCATGATGCTCGCCTCCTCGAAGGCGGGAGCGCGGCGGATCAGGTTCTCAACGTTGGTGATCATCCAGTTCTCGTCGACGGTCTTGTTGAAGCTGCTCGGTTCCTCGCGGTTGCCCATCCCGGTCAGGAAGCCACGGCTCTCGGGGTGGAAATAGAGGCCGGTCGAGAATTCGATCGTCATCGGCAGCGTTTCCGGCAGCCGGTCGAACGGTTCGGTGATGAAGCTCATCCGCCGGTAGGGATCGACCGGGAGATCAACGCCCGCCAGCCGGCCGACGAGCCGCGTTTGCGGTCCGGACGCGATGACGACCCGGGGCGTCGCGATCGTCCCCTCGGAAGTCACAACGCCGGTGACCCGGCCGTTCGCGACGCCGATACCGGTGACCTCGGCCCCTTCGATGATCTCCACGCCGAGGTCACGCGCGGTCCGGGCGAACCCGATCGTGGAGTTGTAGGTATCCGCCCAGCCATCCTCAGGGCAGAAGGTGCCGCCGACCACGCCATCGAGGAGCACGTACGGATTCAGTTCGTGAATCTCGTCCGGCGTCACCCAGCGTGACGGTACTCCCATCGATTGTTGCAGGGCAAGATTGCGACGAAAGGTGGCTTCCTCCTCGGGGCTGTCGAGCAGGAAGAGGTAGCCCTGCTGGCGGAAGTTGATATCGACGGCGAACCGCTCCTCGTAACGCTCCCAGACACGGACGCTCCAGCGCGCGAGTTCGATGTTGGTCGCGGTTGAGAACTGCTGGCGAATGCCGCCGGCGGCGTCGGCGGTGGCGCCCCGGGCGATGGCGTCACGCTCCAGCACCACGATGTCGCGCTGACCTCGCTCCGCCAGCGCGTGCGCGATCGCACACCCCATGATGCCGGCGCCAATGACCACGATTTCGGCCGAATTGCGCATGCTTTGCGCTTCCTTTCCACGGTGTTGACGCCGGGTCGCTCGGGCCCGGCTGCTGTTGGCTGGCATTATCGTGCATCCAGCCCGCGTGATTGCCTCATTTCCTGGTAGCGAGGCGCCCAAAGGTCCAGTGTTCCGGCATGCAATCAGCGAGTATATTGACGTCTGTTGACTCGTCGATCGTTCGAATCGGGTTCCGGAAGCCATTGGAAGTCATCATGGCGAAGGTCCGCAATTCAGGCCGAATACTTTCGGGGCTCCTGGCGGTTTTCGTCCTGGTGGCGGCCCTGGCTGCGCCGATAGCGCAGGTTTCCGGCGCCGAGACGCAGGCGTCGACGCCGATCGTGGTTCCACCGGTGAACAATCCGGACGTGGATAGCGATGCCTCTTCACCCG
>JADLGF010000424.1 GCA_020849415.1 Thermomicrobiales bacterium | reverse complement strand
ACGAGCGCGACGACCGCGTGGATGGTCGGGATACCCTGCGCGCGATTGTTCGGAAAGACCGAGACGATCTTCATACCGAGCGCGTCCGCGGCGGGCACGCTCGCCGGCATGAAGAGCGAAACGCCGCCCGCCTCCTCGATTTCGATCGGTGTTCGTAACGGCGAAACGGCGCGGCCCTCGCTCAATTCACGGAAGGCCACCTTCATCAACTCGATCGTTTCCGGCATCGACGCGAGCGCGCGGACCTGCCCGCGATTCAGGATCAGCATCGGTGGGAACTCCTCATTTCGGGCCGTTGCGGCGACGTCGCGGACGGCACATTTCGCCCATTCGTACCGTCAGTTCCGGCGATTGTCGCACGGAGGTGCGTGCTATACTCGCGGCGATGCCGACCTCCATTCGGGAACATCCGGCGCGCCCGCTGAGAGCTTCGCGACCTGCATGATCAACTCTGGACTGACAAATCGCCTGCGGCAGCAATCCCGTCGCTCGGGTTTCGCCGTCGGAGTGGCGATGGCCGCGACGATCCTGCTCTGCGTCGCCGGGTTCGTGGTCATCTACGCCAGAGTCGATCCGCTCACGCGTGATTTCATCGGCGCTCCGCCGACGGCCACGGCGACCCGCGAGGCCGGGAGCAGCGGCAGTTCCGCGTCGAGTGGCGGTAATTCCGGGGGTGAAACGCCGACCCGGACGCCGACTCCGCGCGCTACAGAACCCCCCGCGCCGACGCCGACGTCCGAAGGCTTCGTCGCGACGCACACGAATCCCAATGACACGCTGAATTTCCGAAGCGGTCCCGGCACCGATTTCGGGGTGATCCAGCAGATCTCGCCCGGCACCCTCCTCCGTGCCACCGGGGAATCGGGCGTGGCGGCGGACGGACTCTCCTGGCTCGAATTCGAACTTGAAAATGGAACGGTCGGCTGGATACGTGAGCTCGACTCGGAACCACTAGGCTAGCGGCGCAACCGGCGCGTCGCCATCGAAAGGGCGAAGAAGATGCAACGTGTCGCTATTGTCGGCCTCGGGCTGATCGGGGGATCGATCGGGCTCGGGCTCAAGCGGTGGAGCGCCGCCCAGGGCAAAGGGAGCGAGCAGGCGCTCGAGGTGATCGGCTTCGACGCCGATATCGACCAGCAGCAGTACGCCAAGAAGCTCAACGCGGTCGATCGCGCCGAATGGGATCTGGCAAAGGCGATCCGCGACGCTGACGTGGTGGTGGTCTGTGTGCCGGTAGTGGCGATGAAGGAGACCTTCATCAATATCGCCCCCCACCTCAAGAGTGGCGCCGTGGTGACCGATGTCGGCAGCACCAAGAGTGACGTACTCGAATGGGCGCGCACCGAGCTGCCGCGCACGGTCAGCTTCGTCGGCGGTCACCCGATGGCCGGCAAGACCCAGAGTATCGAGGGCGCCGAGGCCGATCTCTTCAAGGGCGCAACCTGGGTGGTTTGCCCGCTGCCGACTGCCAAGGAAGAAGCGGTCCGGAACGTGCTCGGCATGATCGCAGCCCTGGAGGCTGAACCCTACTTCATCGATCCACATGAGCATGACGGCCAGGTCGCGGCGATCAGCCACCTTCCCTTCATGCTCTCGGCCGCGTTGGTGAACGCGGTCAGCTCCGATCCGGCCTGGCGCGATATGAAGCTCCTTACCTCTTCCGGATTCCGCGACGCCAGCCGGCTGGCGTCGGGCAGTGCTGAGATGCACCGCGATATCGCCGTCACGAACCGTGACGCAATCATCCGGTGGGTTGACAAGGCGATCGGCGAACTGGAGCGCGCCAAGACGGCGATGGCCCAGGGCGAGGATGGCGCGCTGGCGCTGGGCGAGTTCTTCACCCAGGCGCGCGACGCTCGCGCCGAATGGGCGACCCAGACCGGTAAGGCGGGCGAGCTGGTCCAGAACACCGAGATGGACCTGATCAAGGAGGGCTTCGGCGATCAAATGAGCCGGATGCTGTTCGGCGGCTTCGGTCGCAAACGCCGCCAGCTTTCCTCGAATAGCAAGGCCGAGGATCGTGCCCGTCAGATGCGCGAAGAAGAGAATCGTTAGGTTCTCGCGCGGGATAAAGTGCTTCGGGGCCGCGGAAACGTCCGCGGCTCCGTGCGTTAAGGGACGATCGTCCAGTCGTCCGGTAGCGTGTACGAGTAGAGGATTCGCACCGGGCGGCCGTTACGACGGATCCGGCCGCGATCGCTGCGTTCGAGATTGGCGTAGCTGTTCTGAATCTGGATGATCCGGCGGGCCGACAGATTGAAGATCACCAGTCCCAGCGGGCCAGGTCGCTGGCTGAGTGCCTGCACGGGTCGACTGAGCAGTTCGACGGCTGGCGCGTAGTCGGCGTCGTCAGCGATCCGCGTATCAATCCAGGCGGTGTCGCCCGCGACGTTGTGTTCCCGGAAGATGGCCAGCTGATCGCGGAGATCGCGCGCCAGCTCGGCGTCGTAGCGAATAAGGGCGGTGAGGAGGTCGGCGGTTGTCTCCGCACCGGCGGCGCATCCGGCCGCCAGGGCTTTCAACGCGTGCGGCGGAGCGAGAAAGCTCACCGTGGCACGGGGATCGATAATCGTGAATCGCATCATGGTCGGGGCGCGGGTCCAGGAGTGACCGGTGTTCATCGCCGGATGCGGCGGTGGTGCGGGCCATAGTCAAGCATCGAAGTCGACTGTACCATAGCCTTCGAGGCGCGCTCACCGGCGAGCGGGCCGGTCTACTCACCCCGACAGGTGCCAGCCATGCCGCACGATTTCGACCAGAGTCGCCGATACATTCGTCAGACGATCTTCGCCCCGATCGGCAAGAGCGGGCAGGACCAGATTGGCGCCGCGAAGATCGCCGTAGTCGGCTGCGGCGCGCTCGGTAGCGCCATCGCCGATCAACTGGCACGGGCGGGAGTCGGATCGCTGCGGTTGATCGACCGGGATTTCGTCGAAATCCACAATTTGCAGCGCCAGTCGCTCTACACCGAAGCCGACGTGCGCAACCGGATGCCGAAAGCACTGGCGGCCTACGAGCGGCTTTCTCTGGTCAACAGCACGATCGAGATCGAACCGGTTGTCGATGACCTCAACTCGGGCAACATCGCCCGACTGCTCGACGGCGCGGACCTGATCATCGATGGCACCGATAACTTCGAAACCCGCTACCTCATCAACGATTTCGCCGTTGCGAATAACCGACCCTGGATCTATGGCGGGGTAATCGGCAGCTACGGCATGACGATGACGATCCGGCCGGGCATCACCGCCTGTATACGCTGTGTCTTTCCCGAAGCGCCGCCGCCGGGCGTCGCTCCGACCTGCGATACCGCCGGCGTGATCGGACCGATCGTGCAGCTGGTTGCGAGCTACGAAGTCTCCGAGGCGCTGAAGTACCTGGTGGGCGCGATCGACAAGCTCAACACCGGTCTGCTCGCGATCGATGTCTGGCAACTGACCAGCGACCGGGTGCCAACCGGTGGGCCGAACCCGACCTGTCCCTGCTGCGGTCTGCGCGAGTTCACCTACCTGAACGCACCGGCCGACGACCGGGAAACCGTGCTCTGCGGGCAAGATTCGGTGCAGGTGCGGCTGGCGAACCCGGTCGAGATCGATCTTGGACAGCTGGCGAAACGGCTCTCCGGCGCCGGTGAGGTAGTCCAAAGCAAGTTCCTGTTGCGCTTTACCGATGCCGCCACTGACCGGGAATTGACCGTTTTTCCGGACGGTCGCGCCATCGTGCGCGGTACCACGGATGGCGATGAGGCCAAGCGCCTCTACGCCACCTACGTCGGCAACTAGGGGCGCGCGATGATCTACCTCGATAACGCCGCCACCAGTTGGCCGAAGCCGGAAAGCGTCTATCAGACACTCGGCGATTTCCTGCGTATCGCCGGGGCGAATCCGGGCCGGGCCGGGCACAAGATGGCCGTGCAGGCCGCGGAAGCGATCGCGCGCACGCGGCGGTCGATCGCCGAACTGCTCAATGCCGAGACACCGGAACGGGTCGTTTTCGCCTCCAACGCGACTGATGCGCTCAATCTGGCGATCCGGGGATTGCTCCGCCCCGGCGATCACGCCATTACCAGCTCGATGGAGCACAACTCGGTGATCCGGCCGCTGCGCGCGCACGAGCGGGAGGGTGGCGAGCTCACGATCGTCCGAGCCGATGAACTCGGCCGGGTCGATCCGGCGGACGTCGAAGCGGTGATTCAGCCGAACACGAAGCTGATTGCTATCACCCACGCCTCGAACGTAACCGGCGCGGTCACGCCGATCGAAGCGCTGGCCGGAATAGCGCAGCGACGCGGGGTTCTGCTCCTGGTTGACGGCGCGCAGACGGTCGGAGCGCGTCCGATCGATGTGCAGGCGATCGGGATCGATCTGCTCGCGTTTCCTGGCCACAAAGGGCTGCTGGGGCCGACCGGCACCGGCGCGCTGTACATCGGCCCGCGCGTCGATCTGGAGCGATTCACGCCGCTCCGCTCGGGCGGTACCGGTATCCACTCCGAGGATGAAGAGCAGCCGCTCACCCTCCCCTGGCGCTACGAAGCCGGAACGGTGAACACCGTCGGCATCGCCGCGCTCGGCGAGGGCGTCACGTACGTGCTCGAACACGGAGTCGAGGAGATCGCCCGGCACGAGGAAGGGCTAATGGATCGCCTTAAGTCCGGCCTCCGCTCGATTGACGGCGTGCGCCTTTTCGAGACAGACCCCGATGTCACCCCGGCGGCGGTCTGCTCGTTCACGATCGACGGCTGGACCCCCGGTGACGCCGGCGCGGTGCTCGATTCGAGCTTCGAGATCGCCTGCCGGGTCGGGTTGCACTGCGCGCCGCTCACCATCGAAACGATCGGCGCTGGAGCGACGGGAACGATCCGCTTCAGTCCGGGACCGTTCACGACCGCGGACGAAATCGACCAGGCGTTGGGCGCGGTCGCGGAATTGGCCGAATCGCCGCTGACGTAACGGAAGGGGGTCACATGGTCACGAGTGATCCGGAAGGACCCAAACAGCAAGAGCCCCTGAGCCGGATCGAACGGGAGGTGCTCGAAATCCTCGAGCAGACCGAGGGTGAGAAGCCGCCGGTGACCGACCTGGTCCGCTGGAAAGCGGAACGGCAGCGGCGGGAGCGGCAACTGCAGCTGCAGTCCCTCGGTGGTCAACTGCGGGAGCGGTTCACACCTGGTCTGCTATTGGTCTTCGGCATCCTGCTGGGGATCATGGCGTACGTCTCCCGGCACACGTCCGAGTTCGTATCGCGAAGTTTTGCGGTTGCGGCGTTGATCTGCCTGATCTTGCCGTTCATCATCCACTGGCGGACACCGAAAGGGATTTCGAGCGGTCCGAAAACCTGGCGCGGCCGGGATATCGAGATCGAGCGGCGCGGCGCGAACCCGATCGATGAGATCAAACGTTGGTGGAATCAGCGACGCTGAGCGGCTGAACCAGGGGCTCCCGATCGGACGGAGCTGGTTCGAAATGAGTCGCCTTTCCGAATAGTCCGCCGCGCGCCGCTGACGCTGCGTCGATTGCGGACTTGCCTGGGAATTGCACCCGTGCCAATTCGATAGCGCCGTCCCCCGCTCCGACCAGTACGCGATCGTCCACCTGAATCTCGCCGGGAGCGAGGTTGAAGCTTTGGGCGAAGACATGCGCGACGTGAATCTGGACCGTCGCTTCTCCAAGCCGGCTCCAGGCGCGAGGCCATGGCCACATCGCCCGGATGTGGCGGTCGATCTCCACCGCTGATCGTTGCCAGTCGATTTCCCCGTCCGTCTTGCGCATTGGCCGTGCCAGGGTGACCCCCGCCGGTGGTTGGGGAATCGGTGTGATCGAGCCATCCAGATAGCCGCCAATCTCATCGATCAACAGGCTGGCGCCGAGTTTGGCCAGCTTTTCCGTCAGCGAGGAGGTGGTATCGGACGGTGCGATCTCGATCGAACGAGCGGCGATAATCGGTCCCGAGTCAAGTCCGCGCTCCATCTGCATCAACGAGATGCCGGTGACTGCCTCGCCACTCGCGATTGCCGCCGCGATCGGGTTGGCGCCCCGGTAGGCCGGCAGGAGCGACGCGTGCAGATTGACCGCGCCGTGGCGGGGAATGGCCAGCGTCTTCTCACCGAAGATCAGACCGAAGGCAGCGACCACGAAGAGATCGGCGTTGGCGTCCACCAATGGCTGGCGGGCGTCCGGGGTGCGGAGCGATTCGGGCTGGTAGACCGGGAGCGCGAGTTCGATCGCAGCGGTCTTCACCGCCGGCGCGACAAGCTTGTGACCGCGACCGGCCGGCCGATCCGGTTGCGTAACGACGAGCGCCACCTCGAACCTGGAGTCCGAGTGCAGCGCGCGCAACGCCGGGACGGCGTATTCCGGGGTTCCGAAGTAGACAACGCGATACGTGCTCAACGAACGGCTCCTCGATTGGTCGACCGCTATCGTACGCGATCCGTACAATGGCACGGTGTTTGACGTACGGGGGCGCCTGAGCGCCGGACTTCGCAATCCAACCGCCTTGGCCCTCGGTGCGATCCTGATCGTGTCGCTGGCGCTGCGTCTGTTCAACCTGAATTGGGACCAGGGCCTCTACCTTCACCCCGATGAGCGCTTCATCGCCGATGTCAGCACGTCGCGTATCGTCTT
>JADLGF010000423.1 GCA_020849415.1 Thermomicrobiales bacterium | reverse complement strand
TCGCGCGGACAAGGAGATGGTGGCCGTGGTGGATCGGACGTTATGAGCGCGTTCCTGACCGTTGAACGAGCGTTCAGCGCGGGCGCGCAGTCCTACGAAGGTGAGCGTCGCCTCCTGATTCCGTGTTTCGATCAGTTCTACGGGAATGCCATCGAGATCGTGATGGCGGCGGTGGCGGAGATCGACCGGCCCCGGATTCTCGATCTCGGCGCCGGCACCGGGCTTTTCACCGCCTTGCTTGCGCAATACTTGCCTGACGCGTCGTTTCATCTGGTCGATCTCTCCGATGCGATGCTCGAACGGGCGCGGGACCGCTTCGCTGACGAACCGACCGGACGCTTCACGACGGAAGTCGGAAACCTGACCACGTATCAGCCGACGGGCGAGTGGCACGCGGTTGTCTCAGGCTTGGCGATTCACCATTTGCCGCACGCTGAGCAACGACAGTTGTACGCGCGGACGCGATCGTGGCTGGCGCCGGGCGGGGTCTTTGTCAATGCCGAGCAAGTGCTTGGGACAACGCCAGAACTCGAGACCAAATACGACGAGCTTTGGCAATCGACAGTGCTGGCGCGCGGCGGGTCGCGCGAGATGATCGATAGCGCCAAAGCCCGCATGACCTTTGACCAGAGCGCCACCATGGAGGACCAGTTGATCTGGCTCCGGGAGGCAGGGTACGCGCAGGTCGACTGCACCTTCAAATCGTGGCGATTCGCCGTATTGACAGCCTGGACGTGACATGTACGACACACTGATTTCCGGTGGACACTTGCTGACGATGGCCGGCGATGGCGTCGGGTTCATCGAAAACGGGGCGATCGCGATCGACAAGGGTATGATCGTTGCGGTCGGCCCGCGGGATGAGATCGAGGCGAAGGATGAACCGCGCGAGCGGATAGACGCAACCGGTTGCATCGTGATGCCGGGCCTTGTCGATGCTCACCTCCACTCGGCGGCGACTACCGGCCGTGGCTGGGCGCAGGAGATTTCGCCCTGGATGGCCTCGGGCTACGGTCCGCTGATGCGCCATGCCATCGAGGAGGACGCGCCGCTCTGGACGCTCCTGGCGCTGATGGAAGGCGTCGCGAACGGAACGACCACCTTCGGTGACTACGAATTCCCGATGAACGAGCTGATCCATAGCCATATCGCCATCGGCAGCCGGGCGGTGGTATGTGAAGGGGTGACCGAGCTCAACTGGGCGAACCGCGAGCAGTGGATCGCGGACGGTTGGGTGCCCGGGGAGCCGACGCCCCTCGATCGGGAACTCGGCGAGCAAACGCTGGCAAACGAGCTCGATCTTTACGCGCGTTGGCATGGTCACGACGACGGGCGGATTCGGGTCATCTTTGGCCCGCACGCGGCCGATTTCCTCTCGAAAGAGATGCTGTTGAAGGTGCAGGAAGAAGCCCGAAAACGGGGTGCGGCCCTGCATCTCCACACCGCGCAGGACGCGCGGGAAAACAAGGCGACCGAACAGCGCTACGGCCTGCGGGCGGTGCCGTACCTCGACTCGATCGGATTGCTGGCGGAGGATCTCATCGCGGTTCACCTGTCGGTGACGACCGACGATGAGGTCGATCTCGTCGCCAGGCGTGGCGCGCGCATGATCTGCTGCGCTAATTCGATCGGCATCATCGATGGCGTACTGCCACCGGCGCGGCGCTTTCTCGAAGCAGGCGGGGTGGTCGGATTCGGGACTGATCAATCCCCGGGCAATAACTCCCACAACATCTTCGCGGAGATGCGGGCGAACGCCATGTTCGCCAAGATCAAGACGGAAGACCCGCTGGTGATGCCGGCGTGGCAGGTGCTGCGAGCCGCTACGATCGGCGGAGCGACGGCGCTCGGGATCGGCGATCTCACCGGTTCGCTCGAAGTGGGCAAGGCGGCCGATCTTATCTTCGTGGATGCCACCCGGCCGCCGATGGCGCCGGTACTGCTGGAGCCGGCCCGGAACATCGTGCCGAACCTCGTTTACGCCGAAAGCGGCTCGAACGTGGTGCTGAACATGGTGGCGGGTCGGATTATCTATCGCGACGGCACATACACCTTGATCGATGAGGCCGAGACGAAGCAGCAAGTGGCGGACGCGGCCAAGCGCTTCACCGACAAGGTGGCCGCCGATCCAGGAGTCAACGAGCTGCCAATCGTGCAGCTGACCCGCACCGGCCGACATTGATCGCGCTCCAGCGGTACGTAGCTGCCGGCGCCGACGCCCTGCGCGATCTGGCCTGGCCGCGCCGCTGCTCCGGCTGCGGGTATCGCGGGACGTGGCTTTGTGACGCGTGTCTCGATGCTACGCCGGTCTGGACTCCGCCCTGGTGCAAACGCTGCGGGGTTCCGAAGGAATTCGGGTGCCACTGTCATGAGCTGTCTCCGGCAATCTACGGGGCGCGGGCGCTCGGACGGCACGTCGAGTGGATTCAGCGCGGCGTGCACCTGCTCAAGTACCGCGATGAGATGGCGAGAGCGGAGTGCTTCGGACCGCTGCTGGCCGTCGCGATCGCCGATCTGCAACGCCCCGATCTGATCGTACCGGTGCCGCTCCACCCGAACCGTGAACTCGAACGTGGCTACAACCAGGCGACGCTGATCGCCGGGGCCATTTCTCGCGCCGCTGGATTACCGGTGATCGAGCCGCGCACTGTGGTGCGATCGCTCGACACACCGCACCAGACCGGTTTGGCAGCGCACGAGCGTCAGAAGAACCTGGTCGGGGCCTTTGCGGTGACCAAACCCGAGGCTATCGCCGGGAAGCACGTGCTGGTGGTGGATGATGTGCTGACGAGCGGCGCCACCAGCGCGGAGATCGGGCGCGCGCTGCGGCGAGCAGGAGCCGTGCGGGTCGATATCGTCACGGTTTCCCGTGCGATCAACCTGAAGCCGACCACTCGCTGACAATCGCCGTGGCGATGCGGTGGGCGGTCGCGTCGATTTCGGCGAGTCCATCGAAATCGAGCGTTCGCGGACCGTCGTAGCGGTCGAGCGTTTCCGAGAGCACCGCCGGAATCTGTGTGAACGCGATCCGACCCTCGATGAAGGCCGCAACCGCGACCTCATCCGCCGCGCTGAGAACCGCCGGATAGGGGCCGCCGGCGCGGCCGGCCTCATAACAGAGCGACAACGACGGAAACCGCTTGTAGTCGGGCGTTTCGAAGTGCAGCGCCCCAACTTCCGCCAGCGAAAGCCGCCGGCAGGGCGTGGCAACGTGATTCGGCCAGGTGAGGGCGTACTGGATGGGCAAGCGCATATCGGGCAGGCCCAATTGCGCGATCTGACTGCCGTCCCTGAACTCAACGAGGGAGTGGATGACGCTCTCCGGGTGAACGACCACGTCGATGCGGTCGAAAGGCATGTCGAAGAGCCAGTGCGCTTCGATCACCTCGAGCCCCTTGTTCATCAGGCTGGCGGAATCGATCGTAATCTTGCCGCCCATCGCCCAGGTCGGGTGCGCCAGCGCCTGATCCGCCGAAACGCATGCCATCTCGCCCGCCGGCATCGTTCGAAACGGACCGCCCGAGGCGGTGAGAATCAGCCGCTCGAGGTCACCGTGATCGGCAGTGCCAAGTGCTTGCCAGATGGCGCTGTGTTCGCTGTCGACCGGCCGGATCGCCACGCCATGACGTTCGGCCAGCGGCATGATCAGCTCGCCGGCGCAAACGATCGTTTCCTTGTTTGCCAGCGCAATCGTCTTGCCCGCCTCGATGGCGCGCGCGGTCGGGATGATCGCCGCGTGCCCCGAGGTGGCGGTGACGACGATGGCGACTTCGGGCAGGGTGGCGGCTTCGATCAGCCCCTCATCGCCATAGAGAAGACGAGTGCCGGCGGGCAGGTCGTCTGATTTCAGGTCGGTGGTGCCGCAAACGACCAGCTCGGGCCGGGCGAGGTGCGCCTGTTGGATGAGTAACGCGCAGTTCGAGCCGCCCGTCAGCGCCACGATCCGAAAGCGTTCGGGCAGCCGCGAAACGACATCGAAGGTCTGGGTGCCGATCGAGCCGGTCGAGCCGAGAATGGCGATCGGGATCGGCGGATCCCCAGGCGACCACCTGGGTCCCAAGCGATTGACCGCAAGCGGGGCCATCACCAGAGCCGCCCGTCAATCAGCAACGCGATCAACCAGCCGGTGGTGAAGGTGAAGAGCAACGAGTCGATGCGATCGAGCATACCGCCGTGGCCGGGAATGAAATCGCCGCTGTCCTTCACCCCGGCCTGGCGTTTGAAGATCGATTCGGAAAGATCACCGGCGATCGCAACGATTGCCAGCACCGCGCCGAATCCGGCGCCGTAGAGGGGGTTGACGTCGAGCCCGAAGAGCCAAACCGTCAGCGCCCCGGTTCCCGCCGCGACGATCAGGCCGCCGGCGAAGCCCTCCACCGTTTTCTTGGGGCTGATGCGCGGGCTGAGCGGGGTTTTGCCAAAGGCGCGACCGGTGAGGTATTGGCCGCTATCGCAAAGCCAGGTGACAAGGAGCACCACGAGGAACCAGGCGAGACCGCGCGGATTGGCATCCCATTGGAGGGGCAACCAGTCGAGAAAACGATTCAGCCAGCCCGCCTCGATGAAGCCGTCGTACTCACGGAGTTGAATCGTGGCCCACACGGGAACGGCGAGGTAAATGATCGAGGCCGAACCGAACGCAAAGCGCTCGAAAAGACCGGTGAGATCGTCGCGACGCATCAGGCCGGTGAGTCCGAGCATGGCGACACCGAAGATGATCGCGGTCAGCGCCCACGAATCGGCGC
>JADLGF010000422.1 GCA_020849415.1 Thermomicrobiales bacterium | reverse complement strand
GCATGTGCGAACTGCCCGTGGTCGAGACGCCCACGGCGACCGTGACGGAAACGCCGACGGAGACGCCCACGGTGGAACCGACGGAGACACCCACGGTGGAACCGACCGCGACCACACCGTCTTGCCCTCCCAATTCAGCGTGGGATGGAGAGGCGTGTGTCTGCGCTGAAGGCTACGAACTCCAGGATGGCGCCTGTATCGTACTCTGCGGGGCGAACGAGTTCTATTTGGCCACGCCGCCTCCGTGTGAGTACATCTGCACGTCCGAGGCGTACGCGGAGTGCTACGAAGTCGATATGACCGATCGGTACTGCTTCTGCCTGCCTGGATACGCCCGCATTAACGGCGTCTGCATTGCGGTCTCAGCCTGCCCGGCGGTTTAGCGCACCGCGGCCAATCCATCATGTTCGAGCATCCGTGGCGCCGGGCATTTGCCGGCGCCACGGATGTTTGTTGGGCGAGCCGCCGCTCAAGGTAGTGAGGAGCCGCTGAGTCCAAGGGGTGATCCAGGTTGCCGGAGAACGCTGATTCTGCCGCCTGGCTACGGCTTCGCGGATGCTGTGCGAGATCGGAACCGGCTCCGAGCGCTTACGCGACGGCGCCGGCCTTCTCTTCATAGCCGGCGGCGGCGAGGCGTTCGGCTTCGTCGGCGGCGCGAAGTTCCTGCACGAAGGGATCGATCTGGCCATCGAGCACGCCCGGGATATTGCTCAGGTTGAGCTTCACCCGGTGATCGGTGATGCGGTCCTGCGGGAAGTTGTAGGTGCGAATCTTCTCGCTGCGATCGCCGCTGCCGATCTGCGAACGGCGCGCATCGCCCCGCTCCTCGGCCAGGCGCGTCTGCTCGATCTCGTAGAGCCGTGAACGCAGCACCGTCATCGCCTTCAGCTTGTTCTTGAGCTGGCTCTTTTCATCCTGACAGGTGACGACGATATTCGTCGGCAGGTGCGTGATGCGGACCGCGGAATCGGTGGTGTTCACGCTCTGGCCACCGTGGCCGGTCGAGCGGTAAACATCGATCCGGAGATCGTTGTCGTTGATCTGGATATCGACCTCTTCTGCCTCGGGCAGCACCGCGACACTTGCCGTGGAGGTGTGGATACGCCCCTGGCTCTCGGTCACCGGCACCCGCTGCACGCGGTGCACGCCGCTCTCGTAGCGCAGGTGGCTGTAGGCCCCCTGACCGTTGACCTCGAAGATCACCTCGCGGAACCCGCCGTTGTCGGTCTCGGTAGAGGAGAGAACCTCCACCTTCCAGCGATGACGCTCGGCGTAGCGGGTGTACATGCGGAAGAGATCGGCCGCAAAGAGCGCCGCCTCTTCCCCGCCGGTGCCGGCGCGGATTTCAACGATGACATTCTTCTCGTCGTTCGGGTCTTTCGGCACGAGCAACCGGCGGATCTCCGCCTCCAGCGCGTCCCGCTTCGCGGTCAACACCTTCAGTTCATCCTGGGCCATCGCGGCGAGTTCGCGATCCTCTTCGTCCGTCATCAACCGGGTTTCGTCGATCGCCTGCTCGTTGTCGCGATATTCGCGGTACGCGGAAACGATGCCATCGAGTTCGGCCCGCTCCCGGCCAAGTTCGGTCAGCTGGGTGGGATCGGTGGCGATGGCGGGATCGGCCATCAGGTGGTCAAGCTCGTTGTACCGGCGCTCGAGATCGCCGAGCGTATCGAGAAAGCTGCTCATACGTTGGGGAGGTCCTCACCGGCGCCGGGAATCGAATCCGGCGCATCATAACCAACCAATTCTACCAGAGCGGTCGCAAGAATCGTTCCTCATAACGGTAATCCGGGTATATTCTGTCGCACGCGCCGGTCGCGAGTCGCCGGCGTGCGTATGGAGCAACGACATGAGTGAGTCAAGCGAACACAAGACCATTTCCGGTGGCCGCGTCGAATCGGTTCAAGCCGAATCGGTGCGGTTGGAGAAGTCGTCCGCCGGATCGATCACCAGCGAACGCACAACCATCGAGCAATCGAGCGTCAAGGAGCTCGAATCCGGCTCCGCGCAGTTCGATCGCTCGTCGGTCTTCAGGATGCGCGCCGATAACGCCGTGATCAGCCATTCGGCGGCCACGTTCGTGCGCGCGGACGAGGCTCGCCTGGTGAAGTGCAACGCCATCTTCGTCAACGGCGCGGAAACGACGGTGGAAGGCGATCTCAAAACCGTGCTTCACCTCGGCAACGCCACCGGCAATGTGCACATGATCTTCGATGGCAATGGCGCGCTTCGGTTCGGGCTGGGGCTCGGCACGGCGTTGGTCGGGCTGGGTGTTCTGGCGCGCAAGCTGCTCAAGTAAGGAAGCGAAGCGATGGGGCTGATTGGCGGAATCACCAAATTCGGCAAGGGCGGAGTGCTCGGCGCGGCGATCGGAGCGGCGGCGGCGGTGCTGTTCGCGCCCGGTTCCGGCAAGGAAACGCGCGATGCGATCGCCGACCGGATTCAGCGCACCCGCCGGGCGGGGGTCGAGGCCAAGGCCGAGGTCGAGCGCGACCTGATCAACCGCTACCGCGGCAATGTCTCGAGCGGCGACGCGCTCAAGGCCGAACAGGCCGCCAGCGAACAGCAGTACGCCGCCAGCATCGCCCACATCGAAGCGACAAAGCCGGAGTTTTAGGGACGTAGAACGTCCCACAGGTTCAAAACCTGTGGCTGAAAGATGAACGTCCCTTCGGGACTGAGGTTCGGATGCGTGGCACCACCCGGTCCCGAAGGGACGTTCGTTTTGTTGGCCCATGTATTTCAACCCCAGGAAACATCGGCCGCCTCTTCACTAACGGGGGGTTGGCAACACTCTCGTTTGGTCAGATGATGTACGCGGGTGCTGATGCACTCCGGTGGGGCATTCATGGCTGCCTCATCCAACGCCCTATCGTGTGCGACGCGCGTTTGGAAGGAGAACCGACCGTGAACAAGTTCACTCGTCGTTACGGCTTGAAAGTGGGGGCGATGCTTTCGGCGATGGCCGCCAGCGGCAGCCTCGTATCGATCCAGGAAGTCGCCGCCCAAACGGCGATCGGTGATCCGACCGATCCTCCGGGAACCGTCGGCGGCGAACTGATCGTCGGCATTGTCGAACTCCCAGACACCCTCGATCCGCACAAAACCGGCGCCGCCATCACCGGCACGATCCTTCGGTATTGCTCCGATCCGCTGATCGCGAAAGATTTCAACGGCAACTACGTACCGGGCCTTGCCACCGAGTGGAACATCTCGGAAGACGGCCTGAATTGGGCCTTCACGATCCGCGACGGCGTCACCTTCCACGATGGCACCCCGGTGACCATCGAAGCGGTAAAGGCGAGCTTCGACCGGATTCTCGATCCCGAAACCGCCGCTGTCACCGCCGGTGGTCTGCTGCCGCCAGGGGTCACGACCGAGATCATTGACGACAAGTCCTTCCAGTTCGTGCTCGAAGAGCCGTTCGCGCCGTTCCTGGAAAACCTCACCGCCTCCCACCTCGGCCCCGTCAGCCTGGACGCCGTGGCCGCCCTCGGCGCCGATTTCGGCCAGACACCGGTGATGACCGGCCCCTGGTACGTCGACGAATGGCGCGCCGGCGACCGGATTGTAATCAAGCGGAATGCTGACTACGCCTGGGCGCCGGAATTCCTGCACCAGGAGCCGGCGGGCGCTTTCATTGAAACGATCACCTTCCG
>JADLGF010000421.1 GCA_020849415.1 Thermomicrobiales bacterium | reverse complement strand
CACCCGCGCCCCGATTCTTGCTGCGTGAGAGTGTACCCGCGCCCGGGCGCGTGACGACCCCGCCGCGTTCCCCGGAACGTGCAGGCGGTCCGAACCTGCGGGCGGTGCTAGACTCCAGGCACGGTTCGGGCTGGTGAGCAGGAACGGGTAATGAGCACAGGAACTTCGGGAAACCGCAAAGGCGGATTGGGTCGCGGGCTCGGATCGCTGATCCCGACCTCGGCGACCGAGCGCGAAGCCCCCGGGTCCGAGGCGAGCGTCGCGCCGATCGGCCGCATCGTGCCGAATCCCTACCAGCCTCGCAGCGTCATGGACCCCGATCGGCTTGCCACATTGGCTGAATCGATCCGTCAACACGGCGTGATTCAGCCGCTGGTCGTGCGCGCCGATGGCCCCGATCGCTACATCCTGATCGCCGGGGAGCGTCGCTGGCGCGCCGCGCAATTGGCCGGCCTCGACCAGGTACCGATCGTCATTCTCGACGCTTCGCCGCGCGCGCAACTTGAACTGGCGCTCGTCGAGAACGTCGTTCGCTCCGATCTCTCCCCGCTCGAAGAAGCGGCCGCCTACCGCCAGCTGATCGAGGAATTCGGGCTGACGCAGGGTGAGGTTGCCGATCGGGTCGGCCGGTCGCGCGTCAGCGTCACCAACACGTTGCGCCTGCTGGCGGCGCCGGAAGCGGTGCAAGCGGCGCTGACCGCCGGCGAGATCACCGAGGGGCACGCGCGGGCGCTGCTCGGACTCCCGTCCGCCGCTGATCAGGTCGCGATGCTGCAAACGGTTGTCGAACGCAGTCTCACGGTGCGGCAGACCGAGGAAGCGGTCCGCCAGTGGCTCGCCCGACCGGCCTCATCAAGTCTGACGAAAGAAGCACCGCGCGATCTGGAGGCGATTCGGCTCGAAGACCGGTTTCGCTCCGCGCTCGGTGCGCGCGTGACCCTGAAGCGCGCCGCCTCAGGCAAACCGGGCAGTCTCACGATCCAGTTCCACTCTGATGAGGAGTTGCAGGCGCTGGTCGATCGAATCGTCGGCGAGGAACTCTGGTAGCCGGTTATTCGGCGCAGGTCGCGGCTCCGCTGCGGGCCTCATGCACCTCGCCCGTCGCCGCGTTGACCGTGACGCGCATCGGCCCACCCGAATTGCGGCCCGATTCCCGATAGACAATGTTCCAATGACGTTCGCCGGTGGCCGCGTCCAACGACATCGAGACCGCGGACTGCGATCGCTGGTCCGGACAGGCCGCCCGAAACGCCGTTCCGCCCGAGACCTCGGCGGCGAAGATCGCGGTCTCATCCGTCACCGTGATGCTGTCGAGCAACCCAGCGTCCGGAAGACTCGCGCTCCACGCTGAGACCGACGAACTGATCAACGCCCCGCTGACCCGCTCGAAAAGCAGGCTCAACGCTGCGTAATCGCTCGCCCCACCCTCAACCGGCGCCACGTAGACCACCCGCAGCCAGCCGAATGGAGGGATCGAGGTCACCGTCTCTGGCGGCGGCGAGGTCGGCCAATCGACCTGGAGCGAGACGAATGCCAGCCTGGCGTCGTCATCCCAGGTGCGCGCCACCTCGTCGGCCCGTTCCACGCCGGTGATCACGGTCAACCCCATGTCGGGCGTCGGCAAGTCCCAATCGTCGGGGTTCGGCGCGGCCGGCAGCGCGGCGGCGTCCTGCCGGTCGAACAGGATCAGCGATCCGGCCAACACCAGCTGCAAGACGAGCAGAACAAGGCCCGCGCTCATCCACGGCCGTTTCACGAGCCGCCTCCGATGTTGCGTACGAGATACGCCTGCGAAACGCCGGTGCCGGGTGGCGCCGGGGCGGATGGCTCCTCAGACACCACTTCCCAGCCGGCCAGCGCCAGTTCGTTGCCGATCGTCTCCTGCGTGTACTGATCGGCCTGCCAGGCGAGATCGGCGCGCCGGGCGGCGTCACCAAGCGCCGGCACCCGTTCCGACCGCACCGTCTCGATGCGATTGATCGCGTCGAGCACGACGGTCAGCATGAGCGTGTCTTCGTCCGCTAAAACGTGGCCAGTCACCCGGGCGAAGCGCATGGTCTCAGGCCTCCACCGTCCGGTCGGCGCCGATTGTCGCGGCCCGGTTCGATCGCAAGCCCCACACCCGGGCCGGAATCGTCGAAGCCAGCAGCATCGCCGCCAGGTTCACGAGAACCAGCAATCCCAAACCGGTTTCATATCCGACCGAGTCGATGATGCCACCGATCACCGGTACCCCCAACCCGCCGCTGACGAACCCGATGCCAAGAATCGTACTGCTCGCCAGACCGGTTCGACCCGGCAGCAGTCGCTGGGCTGCCAGCAATGAGATGGCGATGCTGGCGTCCGAGGTCAGGCCGAACGCCGCTCCCGAAACGAAGGAACTCGTGCCGGGGAGTTGCGTGTAGATGAGCAGGAGCGGCAGCGTCATCGCGATCGACCCCACCACCACCGCCTTGCCGCCGATCCGGTCGGCGAACCAGCCACCGGCCATGATTCCCGCCGCCGCCATCAACATGATCACGGTCACCAACGCGCCGTAGAAGGTTGAGGAATAGCCGAGTTCGTCGAACCAGACCGGGGTGAACTGGAGGATCGCCATCATCGTCATCGACCGGAGCATGACCGAGATGATGACTCGGGTGAGCATGCCCCACTCCGCCGGTCCCTGATCGGCGGTGCTGATCGCGCTCCGTTCGACGGTGCGATCATCGATCGCCTTGATCCGGCGCATTTCCGGCACCATGAAGGCGGCCGCCACCGCCGACATCACGGTGAAGCCGAGCGTACCGTACAGCCCAAACTGGCCAATCAGGATCACCGTCACCAGCGGCCCGAGCGCAAAACCGGTCGAGCCGGCGACGGTGTACAGGGACATCGAGGTGTTGCGACGCTTCTCCCCGACCACCCGCACCGCGTTCGTCGCTCCCAGCGGGTGGAACGCCGCGGAGCCGAGGCCAGCCAGGATCGCCACTACAAAAATCTGCGCGTAGCTGCTGGCGAATCCGTACAGGCCAACCCAGCAGCCACTCCAGAGCACGAGCAGCGGCGTCAGCCACCACCGCCGGAAGATGTCGCTGATGTAGCCGAAGAGCGGTTGCGTGAGGGAGGAGGAAACCGCGTATGCCAGCGCAATCAATCCGAGCTCGGCGTTGCTCAGGCCGAACTCACTTTTGAACGATGGGAAGAGTACCGGCAGCACGCCGACCAGGATGTCGTTGAAGAAGTGCCCCGACATCAGCACGATGAGTGACTTGTTCCGAAGCACCCTGATCTCCCGCAACGAAAGCGTGGCCGTATCGCGAGAACCGGGCCTCGCGTCCGCTCGCCCGTATACTACGGGAAGCGTCCGCGACTATGGGCCGATTCGTGGCTCGACTCGACAACGACCTTCAAGATCAGGTGATATTGGTGTCCGATTCTTCTTCAACAACCCTGAGCGGCCTGCGCTTGCGACTCGATCAGATCGGGTCGCGGCTCGATGTGGCCAACGATCAGCGCGAAATCGACGATCTCGAACGGCGCAGCCTCGAACCCGGCTTCTGGGAGGACGCCACGCGCGCCCAGAAGGTCATGCGCCACCTCGGCCAGTTGCGCAACCGCGTCGAAACCTTCAGTTCGCTCGGCACGCAGATCGACGATCTGGCCGATCTCACCGAACTCGCCGCCGGCGACGCCGAGCTCCAGGCCGAAATCGAACGCGACCGCAAGAGCGTCGAGGAAAAGCTCGACGCGCTCGAAATCGAATTGGCGATGAGCGGCCCGTACGATGCCAACGAAGCGATTCTGGTCGTGCACTCCGGCGAAGGGGGCATCGACGCGCAGGATTTCGCCGAAATGCTGGCGCGGATGTACATCCGCTGGGCCGACAAGAAGGGGTACAAGGTCGAGATCCTCGATCGCACCGACGGCGAGGAGGCGGGGGTGAAAGACCTCTCGCTCTCCATCTCGGGTCCCTATGCCTACGGGTACCTGAAATCTGAAGCGGGACCGCACCGGCTGGTGCGGCTCTCACCCTTCGATTCGCAGCACCGCCGCCACACCGCCTTCTCGCTGGTCGAAGTGATCCCTGAAATCGAGAGCGACTCCGAGGTCGATCTCAATCCGGACGACGTTCGCGTCGACACCTACCGGGCTTCGGGCGCTGGTGGTCAGCACGTCAACAAGACCTCATCAGCGATCCGGTTGACCCACATGCCGAGTGGCATCGTGGTCACCTGCCAGAACGAACGCAGCCAGATGCAGAACAAGGAGACGGCGTTCAAAATCCTCCGTGCTCGCCTGCTCGAACTCAAGCTGAGCGCCGAGGCGGACGAACGCTCGCGCCTGAAGGGCGATCGCATAGCCGCCGGCTTCGGCAGCCGGATTCGCTCCTACGTCTTGCAGCCGTACACCATGGTCACCGACCATCGCACCGATGTCAGCGTCCCCGACGCCCAGGGCGTGCTAGACGGCAATCTCGATCCCTTCATCAACGGCTACTTGCAGCATCAAATCGGCGTGGAAGAGCCCGCCTGATGCATCGGGCGCTCCGCGGACTGCTCGGGCTGATCCTCGGCATCACCT
>JADLGF010000420.1 GCA_020849415.1 Thermomicrobiales bacterium | reverse complement strand
GCTGGCGGCGGAGGGCACGCTGGCGAATCAGATCGTTCTGGCGGCGCTCACCCTCCTGAACGGCGCGTGTGAGTTCCGCGGCGCGGCGCTCGACGCTCCAGGTGCCGGAGCGCTGCTCCTGGATTTTCGCCTCGAAGCCGGTGGCGGCGCTGCGAGCTGCGTTGATCTCGGTTTCGATGCCGGCGATCGCCGTGGCGACGCTTTCGAGTTCATCGTTCAGCGTTTGTTGCTGCTCGGTGAGGCCGGCTTCGGTTTCGGAGAAATCGTCGCGCCGGCGGGTGAGGGCGGCGATGCGTTCGTCGGTCAATTCCCGTTCGTGCCCCACCCGGCGCGCCTGATCGGCGATCTCCTGGGCGCGGGCCGATTGCTGATCGAGCGCGGCCCGGGCATCCTCGGCCGCCTGCCGGGCGGCGAGGAGATCGGCGCCGGCGGTTTCGAGCCGCGTGCGGGCGGCTTCGAGCGACGCTTCGTCGCCGGACGCGTCCTGCCGGGCGGCGTTCCAGGCGGCGAGGGCTTCGCCGAGGAGTTCCCGCTCCAACCGCCACTGCAAGCCACGACGGCGATCGCGCAGGCCGGTGAATTCCTGCGATTGCTTCGCGGCCCGTTCGAGCAGCTTCAACCGGGGTTCGACCTCGACCAGCACGTCGCGAATCCGCTGGCTGTTGGCTTCGGTTTCGTTGAGATTGCGGGCGGCCTCGGTCGCCTTGATGCGAAGGCCGGTCAGATCGGCGGCGTGCTCGAAGAGTGCCATCCGCTCTTCGGCCCGTTGCGAGAGGGCGGCATCCACCAGGCCCTGGCCGACCACGACGTGCGAGCTGCCAAGCGAGGCGGTCAGCATCTGCACGTCCTTAAGGCGCACCTTACGACCGTTGATCAGGTACTGGTTCTCGCCGCCCCGGAAAGCGCGGCGGGTGACGGTGACCTCGGCGTATTCGCTCGGCAGCCAGCCACTGCTGTTATCGAAGGTGAGCGTGACCTCGGCCAGGCCGGCCGGGGCTTTGCCCTGACCGCCGGCGAAGATGACATCGTCGGTCCGTTTACCGCGCAGGGCGTTGTAACTCTGCTCGCCGAGCGCCCAGCGGACGGCATCGGCGATGTTCGATTTGCCGGAGCCGTTCGGGCCGATGATGGCGGTGATGCCACGCTCGAAGAGGAAGACGGTTTTGGTGGCGAAGCTCTTGAACCCCTGGGCTTCGAGCCGGGTGAGCAGTGGCGCGGGCAGTGCGGCGGGATCGGACATGCGGGGACGCCGGCTCCAGGGTGAGTTCCGCTCCTATGGCGGGAAGCGAACACGCAAGACCCGCGTATGAACGCGGGCATGGCTACGGGAAGCGATGGTACCACCGCACCCGCATCGGCGGCGACTTCCTGTCAACGAGCAGCGCCTCCGGGTGGCGCCAAAGGTCCTGATCGACTCCGGCTGCCGGCGGCGCGGGCGTTCTATCCTTGGGTGATGAAATGAGCGAAACCCGCCGTTCAATCGTGCGTTACAGAGGTGGGAGGTTCGATTGCCGAAGCAAACGGATGATTTGCACGACGATCGATCGATGTACGGGAAACGAGGGTGTGCGATGGAACGAATGGGGCGCCTGGCGCTGGTCGTGATGGTGTGTATCGGTCTGGCGGCGTTCGGGGGTGGACAAGCCTCGGCGCAAGCGGATAGTGGGCGTGTGATTGTCAGTCCGTTCGCCAGCGACGCTGACGGGAACGGGCCGGCGCTGGGCGGAATCTGTGTGCGGTTGGTCGGCGGTGAGATTGACGCCGAAGCGTGCAGCTCGGTCGGCGTCAATGAGTCGGTCTCGGCGGTGTTCGACGATGTGCCGGATGGGGAATACGTGGTCGAACTGGTTTCGGCGCCGGCGGGTTGCTCCACGGCGGAGCTGCCGGCGAATGTGACCGTGACCGAGGGCGGGGATGAGCAGATCATCCCGGCCTTTGATTGCGGTTCTCCGACGATGGAGATCCATCTGGCCGCCTGCACGGACGATGTCGCTGACCTCTTCGAGTGCCACGATCAGCGCATCGCCGACGGTCGGTTTTACATCAATGACGCTGGATTCGTAACCACGGATAACAACGGTGTCGCGACCGGCCGGCTCCTGGCCGGACAGACCTTCATCAGTCAGGTGTCGCCGCCGGATGATCTCCTGAGCATCTACGTCTACTGCACGGACCAGAATGACGGTGCGGTGCTCTACGATGGTGTGGCGGAGGGTGGTACCGCCCTCTTCGACGCGGCCGGTGGAGCTACGGTGGTCTGCGATGTCTACAACATCAGCGCCGCGACCGTGGAGCCGACGCCGGAACAGCCGACGCCGACGCCGACTCCTGCCCCGGGCACCGGCGGACCAACCACGACGCTCCCCAACACCGGCGCCGGTGAGTCGTTGTCCGGAGGCACGGGAGCCGGTTGGCTGCTTCTGCTGCTGGCCGCGTTCGGGATCGCCACGTTCGGCGTCGCGCGCGGATTCCGAAAAACCAACTAGCGACGATGCCGGGCGCGATCTTAGCGAAAGCGATGGCGCGCGCGGCCGAAGAGTGATGGCCGGGGGCTCAGCCTCCGGCCATTGCCGTTCCGCTATCCTTTCGGCGACGTGCCGTTCAGGAGCATCGAGCAGACAGACATGCCGCAATCGATTTCAGTCGCGCTTCGGGTCGGGCTATCGACCGGGGCGCTCTATCCGGGAACTTCCACCGAGCGGGTGGCGGAAATCGCCGCCGGGTGGGGCGTGACTGATCTCGAATTGATGCTGCAGACGCCGGGGGAGCATGCGCCGGCGTTCGTGCGAGACGCGGTCGAGCGGGCGCGTGATCAGGGTGTCGCTGTCCGGGCGTTGCACGCCTATCAGCAGTTCTTCCCGATGTTTACGCCCTACTCCCGGCGGACGGATGAGGCGTTTGAGCTTTTCGCGGCGTTGATCGAAGCGGCGGGTGCGGCCGAAGTGCCGGTGATCGTTTGGCACGGGCCGAGTCGGGACGAAGTGTCCGCGCTCGATCAATGGGGACCGTTCCTGACGGCCACGAGCCGATTGGCGGAACTGGCGCACGCGGCCGGGGTGACGATTGCGCTCGAAAACGTTTCTTGGTGCGTGCTCGCGACGGTCCGTGACTGTTTCGCGTTCGCGAACAGGCTGCCGGAGTTGGGGCCGCCCGGTTCGCTCGGCTTCACCTTCGATCCCTTCCAGGCGCTGAAGGCGCGGGCGAACCCTTTCATGATCCTGAACGCGATGGCGGGCCACCTGGTCGAGGTGCACCTCGCCGATGTCAGCGAGGAGGCGCTCGACGCCGCACCGCACCCGCCCCGCGCGCTGCCGGGCCGGGGGGATATCCCCTGGTCGGCGCTGCTGCGGGCGATCGAGGGCGCCGGATATCGCGGACCGATGATGCTCGAAACGCCGTTCAATGCGGATGGTGACGGCTGGCGTGAAACGTGCGCATTCATCGATCCGCTGATCGCGGCGCTGGCGCACCCGACCGCCGGGGCGCCGCTCCCGCCAGGGGTGATCGAGGGGATAGAGCTGTTCAACGCCGGCGAGTGGTACGAGGCGCACGAAGCGCTCGAACACGAGTGGCACGCCGAACGGGGCGAGGATCGCCGGCTCTATCAGGGCATCCTGCAGATCGGGGTCGGGCTGCACCACGCCCG
>JADLGF010000419.1 GCA_020849415.1 Thermomicrobiales bacterium | reverse complement strand
GCCTCGATCCTGCACGTGATCATGCACGGCCAGACCCACCGGACCGAGATTCTGCACATGCTGCACCGCCTCGGCATCGAGGACCTTCCGGAAGGGGATCCCCAGGAGTGGGAGTGGCACCTCCGCGACGTCGGCAAGCTCCCGCCCGCCTGATCATCGCGTCACGATCGAGAAAGAGTGCGCATGAACTACCTGGAACAGGCGGAACTGGTCAGTCGGATCAGGGGCTTGCTGACCCATGAGCCGTCGCTGCGGGAGGTCGCGATGTTTGGCGGCAAGGCGATCATGATCAACGACAAGATGGTCGTCTGCGCCATGCGTTCGGGCAACCTGCTGGTGCGGATCGCGCCCGAGCGTCGCGAGGAACTCGTCGCCCGACCGGGAGCCACCCAGGCCGAGATGGGGGCGGGTCGAAGCATGGGGCCGAGCTGGCTCTCGGTGGTGGCGGAGGCCATCGCCGACGACGACCAGCTCAGCGGCTGGCTCGATGTCGCCCTCGAATACAACCGGACGCTGACCTGATGGACATCCTGGATCGTTTGATCGGGCACGACCGCTGGGCCACCGAACGGCTTCTGTTGCTTTGCCGCGACTTCACGGCGGCGGAGTGGGACCAGGAATTCGAGATCGGGCACCGAACGCTGCGCCGGACCTTCGAGCATTTCCTGCTTGCCCGGCGCTCGTGGCTCGATCTCATGTCCGGAACACCCGGCATCTGGATGACCGGGGATCCGCTTCCGTCCCTACCGATGGATGAGCTCCTGGAACGCAACCGCGTGACGTCGGAGCGGCTCTACGCGTTCAGCCGAGAGGTGATCGCGGCCGGCCGTCCCGATGAGCGATTTACCGATACCTGGGGCGTCGAGCACTCCTTTGGAGCCACGATCGTACAGGTGATCCTGCACGCCCACGGTCATCGCACCGAAATCCTGCACATGCTGGAACGACTCGGCGTGGAACACCTGCCGGACGGCGATCCTCAGGAATGGGAATGGATCATGCGCCGGCAGACCTAAACGTGCTGGTCGAACAGGATCGGGTTGCCGTCCGGATCGGTGAGCGTGAGATAGCCCGGCCCCGAACCCGACTCATCGACCTCTGAGTCCAGCGTCACCCCGACGGCCTTGAATTGGCGTTGAAGCTCGCGCACGTCGGTGAACTCGGCCAGCGGCTGCGCGGCGGCGTCCCAGCCGGGCGTGAAGGTGAGCAGGTTCTGCTCGAACATCCCCTGGAAGAGGCCGATGACGGTTGTGCCGTTCTTGAGGATCAACCAGTTCTCGTCCTGATTGCCTCCGAGGATTGTGAACCCCAGAGCTTCGTAGAACGCGCGTGATTTGGCGATATCCTTGACCGTGAGACTCAGGGAAAACGCACCGAGGTCCATGCTCGCTCCTCCCGGGAATGGCCGAGTGACGCCGCGCGCCGGTCGTTCGTTCGGGCCATGGTACAATTATGCCGATAAGGCATGCGTGGGGTTCGCCCGCGCGACAGTACGCCAACTCCCCCTCTTCAACGCACAGCGCGGGGAACAGTCGAGCCGTACTGACCGGCTTGACCGTTTGCCACATCCTGTTTCACCGTGCGCTGTGCGTCAGAAAGTCAGTCTCTTGACCGTTACCCTCGATTATCCCGAAACGTCCACCGTCGATTCGGTGGCGTTCACCGACATGCGCATCAGCGACGGCGTGCTCGCCGCGCTGGCCGACATGGGCATCACCAGTCCGACCCCGATCCAGGCCGAAACGTTGCCGCACCTGCTCGATGGCTACGATGTCATCGGTCAGGCGCGCACCGGCTCCGGCAAAACGCTGGCGTTCGGCATTCCGGCCATTGAATTCGTCGATCCCCGCAAGAAGGGCGTGCAGGCGCTGATCCTCACCCCGACCCGCGAACTCGCCGTACAGATCGGCTCTGTGCTCGAACCGCTCGGCAAGCGCAAGGGCGTCAAGGTCGGCCTGATCTACGGCGGCCGCGCCATCGGCCCGCAGCGGCTGATGATCCGCGAGGGCGTGCAGATCATCGTCGGCACCCCGGGCCGGGTGCTCGATCTCCTCAACCAGGGCATCCTCTGGCTGAACGAGGTCCGCTACCTCGTGCTCGATGAAGCCGACGAGATGCTCGACCGCGGCTTCGCCCCCGATGTCGAGAAAATCATGTCGCGCGTCACGCCGGCCCGGCAGACCGCGCTCTTCTCGGCCACCTTCTCCGAGTGGATTCGCAAGACGATCGACCGGCATCTGAACGATCCGGTCACGATCTCGGTCGATCCGAATCCGGAAGATGTGCCGGTCATCGATCACACGGCCTTCGAACTCGGTCCGGTCGCCAAGATCGACGCGCTCAAGCAGCTGCTCGACAACCGGCCCGAGGGCTCGACGATCGTCTTCGGCAAGACCAAGCACGGCGTCAAGAAGCTCGCCCGGCAGCTCGAACTGGCCGGCTACCCGGTGGCAGCGCTGCAAGGGAATCTCTCCCAGAACGCCCGCGACAAGGTGATGGACGATTTCCGCTCTGGTGACGTCCAGATCCTGGTCGCGACCAACGTCGCCGCCCGTGGTCTCGACATCTCGCACGTCGGGCTGGTGATCAACGCCGAACTGCCCGAATCGAGTGAGTTGCTCACGCACCGCATCGGCCGCACCGGCCGCATGGGCCGGGAAGGGCAGGCGGTGACGCTACTCGGTCCCGAGGACGCCGCCAAGTGGCGCCAGATCGAGCGGGGACTTGCCAAGAAGATTCAACGGGTGCCGTGGCCGGGCAGTGGCGTTGAAATCAACGCCGGCGAGCCGAACCGCCGGCAGTCTTCTCAGCCGCGACAGGCTGGAGGCGATCGGCAACGGGCACAGGCGCCGCGCGTGAGCGAACCTCGCCAGCAGCCCCGCCCCCGCTCCGAAGCGCCGGCGAATAGCATCACGTCGAGCGAAGCGCGTTCCGATCGCTCGCGCGCGGCGCGGCCGGTCGTGACCGTGGAATGCAGTGCCTGCGGCCAGCCGGCGCGCATCCGCTTCCAGCCCGATCCCTCCCGGCCCGTCTACTGCCAGGATTGTTACCAGGCGATGCGCCCCGATTCCGGCCACGTCCGCCGGTAGGGCACTCCTTGCTAGGTAGAAACCACTCGAGACGAACCCGCTTCCGGCGCTGCCGGAAGCGGGTTCGTTGTGCTTGAATCGGGCACTTCTACCTCGCTGTGACGCACCTCCACCGACGCCACTCCGGCAGTTATTGTTGTCTGACAAGCGGACAAGTTGCGTTCATATCCGTTACAATCCGCCACCAGAACCATTGCCGGACGAGCGAATCGCACCTCGGGACCTCCGTTTGCCGGATTTTTCCGGTGGTGCGCTCCGCCGGCGCCGGGAGTGGCCGTCGATCTAACGCGTCGATCTCGCCAGCGCGCGGGGTCGGTTCGCCGGAGGTACGAAGCCCCATGGTTACCCATCGCACGCGTTACCTGTCCCGACGATCGCTGATGAAAGGCGCCGGCGCCCTCGCGCTCGGCGTGTCCGCGCGTTCGCTCCTGCGCGGCCCGGTGACGGCCCGGCAGACCCCGACCACCCGCAACATCGAGGGTACGGAACTGAAGATCCTGCTTTGGCAACACTTCGTGCCGGTGCATGACGCCTGGTTCTCGGCCTTCGTCGAGGAGTGGGGCGCCGCCAACGGTGTGACGACCCAGGTCGACTACATCAACACCGCCGAGGTGCCGACCACCTTCGCCGCCGAAATCGCCGCCCAGGAAGGGCATGATCTCGTCGAACACATCGCCTCACTCGGTCAGTACGAGAAGTCGCTGGTCGATATGACCTCGCTCATCGAGGAAGCGAAATCGCGTCACGGCGAGATGAGCGGCGTCTGCGCCCGCTCCGGCTACAACCCGACAACGGGCGTCAACTACTCCTTCGTGCATGGCTACGCGCCCGACCCGGGCGACTATCGCAAGAGCCTGTGGGACACGGTCGAACTCCCGAACGGGCCGACGACCTGGCAGGAATTGCTCGACGGGGGCACCCGCATCAAGGCCGAGCAGGGCATCCAGCTGGGCATTGGCATGTCGAACGAAATCGACAGCAACATGGCCGGGCAGGCGCTGCTCTGGGCGTTCGACGCCTCCGTGCAGGATGCGAGCGAGAACGTCACGATCAATTCGAGCGAGACGATCGCCGCGCTCGATTTCATGAAGCAGCTCTACGACGGCGCCATGACGCCCGAGGTCTTCGGCTGGAACGCCGCCAGCAACAACCAGCTGCTCGTCGCGGGACAGGCGAGCTACATCCTCAACTCGATCTCCGCCTATCGCGCCGCCATGGAGCAGAATCCCGAAGTGGCGAAGGACATCTTCTTTTCCTACCCGCTGGCCGGCCCGAACGGCACCGCGCTCGCCAACGGCCACGCCGTCTACAACGCCATGATCCCGAACTACTCGCCGAATCAGGACACGGCGGCCGAGTTCATCCTCCACCTCGTCAACAATTACGAGGCGAAGACGCGCGAAAGCCTGCTCTACGACTTCCCGGGCTTCCCGAGCATTGCGCCCGACCTTCTCGCGGATGGCGGCTGGCTCGATGTCGATCCGTTCGGCTCCGATCCCGTCGACAAGCTCACGGTCCTGAAGACGGCCAACGATTACACGACGAACATCGGCCACCCCGGCCCGGCCAACGCCGTGCTCGGCTCGGTCTTCGGTGAATTCGTGCTGCCGAATATGTTCGCCCGCGTTGCGCGCGGCGAGCAGACCTCGGCCGAATCGGCCGCCGAGGCCGAAGCCCAGATCAACGCCTTCTACGAACAGTGGGCGGCGGAAGGCCTGGTCGGCGGCGGTCGCTAGTTTCCGAAGATGCCTGGCGAGTGGCGGGCACGGATTGCCCGCCACTCCCGGCCGAAGCGCAATGGACCAACCCCGGAACAAGTTCGGCTGGTTCATTCGTCCGCCATCAACCGGGCGCGGGACAGGCATTGGATGGGACTGAATGATGGCGAGCAAGTATGGCCACCGTTGAAACCCGCAAGCTGACCAAGGAGTTCACCGGACACGCCGGCGAAGGCGTCTTCGCCGTGAACGGGATCGATCTCGCGATCAAGGATGGTGAGTTCATGGTTTTGCTCGGCCCCTCGGGCTGCGGCAAAACGACCCTGCTCCGGATGATCGGTGGCCTCGAGCACCCCACCAGCGGCGATATCCTGATCGGGGATCACATCGTGAACGATCTCCCGCCGCGGGCGCGATCGATCGCCATGGTCTTTCAGAGTTACGCGCTTTACCCCCATTTGAATGTCTACAACAACATCGCCTTTCCGCTCCGGGCGGCCAAAATGCCGCGCGAGGAACAGAAAAAGCAGATCGAGTGGGCGGCGGGCATCCTCGGGATCGAGGAGTTGCTCAAACGCAAGCCCCGCCAGCTCTCCGGCGGTCAGCGGCAGCGCGTGGCCCTGGCGCGGGCGATCGTGCGCCACCCGAACGTCTTCTTACTCGACGAACCGCTCTCGAATCTCGATGCCCAACGCCGCGCCTCAGCCCGCGACGAACTCCAGCAGTTCCAGCGCCGCATCGGCACCACCACGATCTACGTGACGCACGATCAGGTCGAGGCGATGGGCATGGGTGACCGGATCGCCGTGATCGACAAAGGGAGCATCCGCCAGATCGGCACCCCGGAGGAGATTTACGACGAACCGGCCGACACCTTCGTCGCTACCTTCCTCGGTTCGCCGCCGATGAACCTGGTGAAACGGGACGACGAGATTCTCGGCTTCCGGCCCGAGCACTTCTTCCCGGCCAGTCAGGCCGGCAGCACCGATGATCTCGTGCCGCTCCAGTTCACACCGCTCCGCGAGGAGTATCTCGGCGCCGAACGCCTCGTCTACGGCGATGTCGATGGTGTCCGCGCCATCGCGCGTTTTCCATCGACGACCCACCTCGAGATCGAAGCCGGCCACAAGGTCGATTTCGCCGTCCGGCGGCAACACCTGAAGCGATTCGATATCGAAACCGGCCTGCGCCGGTACGGAGCCGGTTGATGGCCGCGCCGATCGCCCCGCCGCCGACCGTCCCGAGAACCGCGCCCGACACCAACCGTTATCTGCTCGATCGCGAGAAGTTCCTCGGGCCGATCATGCTCCTGCCGGCCGTGATCTACATCGTGGCGCTGGTCGGGGTGCCGCTCGTGATCGCAATCGCGTACGCCTTCAGCGACGTAACGGTCGGGGATCAGAGCATCGACTGGGTGGGGCTGAAGAACTTCCGCAATTCCTGGGGGAACGCGGCGTTTCAGAAGGCGCTGAAGAACTCGCTCATCTTCACCTTCGTCACCCAGGCGCTGGTGATGATTCTCGGCAACATCCTCGCCCTCGTGCTTGCCTCCGATTTCAAGGGCAAGCGACTGGTCCGCTTCCTGATCCTGCTGCCCTGGGCGACTCCGGTGGCGCTGGTGGCGGTCGGGTGGTGGTGGATCTTCTCGCCCCCGTACAGCGCGCTCGATTACATCCTGCGCGAGATCGGCGCCCTCGGTCCGGGCGGATGGTGGAGCAACGACAACAACGCCTACTGGTTGGCGCTGCCCGATCGGGCGCAATTCAGCGTGGTGCTCGTGCAGGTCTGGCGCGTACTGCCGCTGGCGACGGTGATCCTGCTGGCCGGACTGACCGCTATTCCCCAGGATGTCCGTGAAGCCGCCAATCTCGACGGCGCCGGCTACATGCGCCAACTCGTCTGGATTCGCCTGCCGTTGCTGGCGCCGATCATGCTCGTTGCCTTCCTCTTCGGCACCGTGTTCGTGTTCAGCGACATGATCATCGTCTACATCATGACGCGAGGACAGCCGAACGACGCCACCCAGGTGATCCCGCACCTCGCCTTCATGCGCGGCGTGCAATCGGGCGACCTGGCCAGCGGTGCGTCCGTCGCGGTTTTCCTCTTCCCGGTGCTTGCGGGTGTCGCCGCCCTGATGCTGCGCACCGCCCGCCGCGCCGAGACGAGCTAGGGACGCAACCATGAGCAGCCAGCTTCAACCAATCGCACCGCCGCCGATCGAATCGGGCCCCGGCATCAGCTACAACCCGCGCACCGCCCGGGCGAAGCGGATCGGCGCGCGGGCGGCGCTCTATTCGACCGCCATGTTCTTCGTGATCTTCGCGGCGATGCCGTTTGCCTGGATGATCCTGACGATCTTCAAGCAGAACGCCGATCTCTATCAGCAACCGATGCAGAAGAGTCCGTTCAGTTTCTGGGGAGAGCTCAACCAGCCGCCGACGTTGGAAAACCTGCGCTTCCTGCTCTGGGATACGAACTACCTGGTCTTTGTGAAGAACAGCCTGGTGGTCGGCTTCTTCACGGTCGTGATCACGCTGTTGCTGGCGATGCCCGCCGCGTACGCGCTGACGCGGCTGTCAGGGGGCTGGGGCGAGAGCCTCGGAATAGCAATCTTCCTCGTCTACCTGATTCCGCCGACGCTGCTCTTCCTGCCGATGACCAGGATCATTTCCGAGCTGAATCTGAAGAACTCGATCTGGTCGCTGGTGGTCGTTTACCCGACCTTCACGATCCCGTTCTGCACCTGGCTGCTGATGGGCTTCTTCAAATCGATCCCTTGGGACGTGGAAGAGCAGGCGATGATCGATGGCTACAGCCGTTTCGGTGCCATCATCCGGGCCGTGCTGCCGCTCTCGGTCCCCGGCATCCTGACCGTGATCGTCTTCTCGTTCACGTTGTCACTACACGAATTCGTCTACTCGCTGGCGTTCGTCACCTCGACCGCGAACAAGACAATCTCGACCGGCGTCACCACCGAGCTAATCCGCGGCGACATCTACTTCTGGCAGGCGCTGATGGCAGCGTCGGTGCTGGTCGCAATTCCGATCGCCATCCTCTACAACCTCTTCCTCGACCGCTTCATCGCCGGCTTCACCCTGGGCGCGGTCAAGGGGTGAATCGATCGCGCCTCAAGTTGGATCGAATTTTCGCCAGTGACCTTCGGAAACAATCCCGATCTCGCCGTCCACCACCGTGATCGCCGTCGCATCATCGATCGCGTATGAGGAATGCGGCATCCTCGCGGCCCAGATTTCGGCGTGCGCCATCGAGTTTTCCTGCGACCACTCCGCGTCGAGGTGCGGAAAGATAGAGAAGGGGACGACGCCGAGCGCCTCATCCTTGCGACTCGGCGGCCACCACTCGATGAATTCCTCGCCGATGCTCGGGGTCATCACCATGCTGCCGGCGCTCCAGCCGACGTAGACGGTATCGGGGAGCTCGGAGAAGTAATCGGCCAGCCCCGATTGCGTGAACCAGTGGTGCAGGAAAAGGGTGGCGCCACCGAACACGAGGATCGCGTCCGCCGACCGCACCACCCCCTGCCAGACATCCTTGTCGATGCTCGGGAGTACCGACGGTTCGAGCAACCCCATCGATTTCCAGGGCAGATCGACCATCCGGTTCGCCGCCTTGCCGGCGACAAAGCGCCAGCCGTACTCGGGTCCGGTACTGAACGGGTAGATACCGGTCGCGATGCAGAGAGCGCTCGATTCCTCGATCGGCTTGCCCAGCAGGTCGATCAGCGCCCGCTCGATGCT
>JADLGF010000418.1 GCA_020849415.1 Thermomicrobiales bacterium | reverse complement strand
CGATTCGAACCTGGCCAAGCCGGTGCTGGCGCGCCTCGGGGAAGAAGAACTCCGCCGTCAGGTGTTGGCCGGCGGCTACCGCCTGATCGATCACGCCATCGATGCGCCGGGTCTCGATCCGTCCGACACAGTGCAGATCATGGTCGGCGGCATCATGGCGCCGGAGGCGGTCGAGGCGGCGAAGCGGCTCCACGAAGAGGGCGTTGCGGCGAACGTGATCGTCGTCACCTCCAGCGACCTGCTCTTCAAAGCGATCCGCAACGGCCGCAAGGTGCAGTTGCGCAACGCCAGCGCGAAGATTGATCTTGGCCACCTCGAAACGCTGATCCCGGCGCACGAACGCCGCGCCCCGATGGTGACGATTCAGGACGGTGCTTCGCACTCGCTGGCGTTCCTCGGTTCCGCCTTCGGCGTGCCGGTGGTGCCGCTGGGTGTCGACGAGTTCGGCCAGTCAGCCGGCCGTCAGGATCTCTACCACCACGTTGGTATCGACGCCGACCAGATCGTCAACGCCGCCATGCTGGCGCTGGAGATTTAGGCCACATCTCGAATCTTCATTCCGAACGAACGGCCCCTCGATCGTGAGATCGAGGGGCCGTCGTCTGGATGTGCGATTCATGTCTGGACCTACAGGACGATGTCGCCCCATGAGGTGCTGAAGCGTTTGTCGACTCCGACCTCGGCACTGGTGCGATCCTCGGAAAACTTGATCATTCCGCCGCTGCCGAAGATGCCGGTGCCGACTTCGACATCGTGCCCCCGCTCCTCCAGTTCGGCGATGACCGATTCCGGAAACGGGTTCTCGCACTGTAACGTGTTCCGCACGGCGCTCGGGATCACCGAGTTCGGCATGGCGGTGGTCACCCACCGCGCCCGGTCGATCGCCTGCTGCGGCGTTTCGGAGAAATCGATCGCCGCCATCATCTGCTGCAGTTGCACCTGCGGTTGCGCGTCGACGCCGGTGTTGCCGCCAATCACCCACGGGACGCCGTCGCGCAGCACCATGTAGGGGCAACTCGTGTGCCGCACCCGTTTCCCGGGCGCGACGACGTTGGGGTTCTCGGGATCGAGTGAGTAGAACTTCATTCGCTCGTTGATATTGATGCCGGTGCCGGTCACGACCCGGAACTGAAACCCGATGCTTGTCGTGACGGACGCGGCGTTGCCGTATTGATCCGATATCTGGATCGTGGTCGTGTTGCCACCGGCCGAGGTTGTGGCCGCATTCTCCGGCCACTTCATCGCCGCATCCATATCGATCCGGGCGAGTTGCTCGGCGCCGTGCTCATCCGAAAGCAACCACTCCAGATCGATATCGGTGGTCGCCGGATCGGCCAGGAAGGCGTGGCGGTCACCGAACGCCAGCTTGACCGCCTCGATCTGCGTGTGCACGACGTCGGGGTGGTGCGGCGTCAGGCCACCCTGATCGATCCCCTTCAGGATGTTGAGCGCAAGCAACATGGTGGCCCCCTGGCTGTTCGGCGGGCACTGATAGACGCGTGAGGTTTCGCCGTACGGGATCGAGATCGCGGGCACAATCTCGGCCTCGAAGCTGGCGAAATCGTCCATGGTGAACCAGCCATCCTCCCGGTCGGAATCGGCCACGATCGCCTCGGCGATCGGTCCGCGGTAGAAGTGATCGCGGGCGGCCTGGAGGCCGGCCGATCGGGCGCTCGCCTCCCCCACGCCCCGGTTCAATGCGCCGATCGCTCCGCCGGTGTACGCCTCGACCAGGCCCTCAAACGTCGCCGCAAGATCGGGGTTGTAGAGCGTATTCGCCGCTTCGACGAGTTCGCCGTCGAGGATGTAGAGGGCGGCGGTCGGGGCGTGATTCCGCACATTCTCTTCCTCGAAGCCGATGAAGATGCCGAGTTCGGCCGAGGCGGCGAAGCCGTCGCGCGCCAGGTCGATGGCCGGCTGCAGCAGGCGCGGCAGGGCGATGCGTCCGTAGCGATCGAGCCAGAGCATCCAGCCATCCCACGATCCGGGAACATTGGCCTGATGCATGCCACGCACCTGTGAGCGGGGCTCATAGGCTTCCAGACTTATCAGGCTCCCGGCTGGCCCGACGCCATCGAGCGCGGTCACCTCACCGGCGGCGTTGTCGAAGTAGAGACCCCAGATGCCGCCGCCGAGCGCGTGCGAGAAGTAGGGCTCCACCACCGACAGCATTGCGCCGACCACGAACGCGGCGTCGGCTGCGGTGCCCCCTTCCGCCAGCACGGCAATGGCCGCCTCCGTCGCGAGGCGGTGGGAGGATGCCACCGCGGCCACGTAATCAGGCGATTGCGCCTCGATTGCCGGCGCGAGGAGAGGGGTTGCCGCCGCGGCGGCCAGGAGAGAACGGCGGGAGAGGCGTCGTGCGGGCGAGTGGCGTGAATCGGTCATCGAAGCTCCTCCGGCGCATCGCCGTGCAAGCGATCGGATCGAACGACTGACCTGCCCTGCCAGTAGTACCCCTACGGTACAACAAAGGCGATCGGTCGGGGTGACCGATCGCCTCTGTTTTGCGCAAGAACGGGGAATCGTTGTCGGTGCGTCGCGCTAGTGGCTGTGTTCGTGCTCGTCGGTTTCGTCGACGTACTCGATCTCGTAGTCGCCGGTGGCGATCACCGCCAGATCTTCGAGGGCGTGGAAGGTTTCGAAGACGACTTCCTCGAACTTGATCTCGCCCTTGACGAACTGCTGGAAGAGATCGGTGAGGCTTTCGCCGAGGTCGCGCGCCAGTGACTGCTGCTCTTCGGGATCGCGCTCGCCGTTCGAGCCGTGGGAGTGATCGTGATCGTGGGACACCGGACCTGGACCTTTCGTTCGTGAGTGGGCGGGCCGCTCCGGCCGCGCGCTGCGATCAGTGTAGAGCACCGATCCCCGGGCGGCGGCCCGCCTCGATCACGCTATCTCCGGTCAGTCGCGGTAGGCGAGTTCGCCGTGCTGGCCGAAATCGAGGCCCACGCTCTCCTCGTCCTCCGGCACCCGCAATCCGCCGAGCGCCGCTTTCAGCACCGTCAGGATCACGAAGGTGCCAGCCGCCGCGAAGAGGGCGGCCGCGCCGACCGCAATCACTTGCTCCACGATCTGGGTTCCACGGGAGCGGCCGTCCGGTATGAACTGCGATTTCGCGAAGATACCGGTCGCGATCGAGCCCCAGAATCCGCCGAT
>JADLGF010000417.1 GCA_020849415.1 Thermomicrobiales bacterium | reverse complement strand
TTCGGCGCCGGGGTGCTGACCACGCTGCTTGTCTTCACCCTCTCCCGCCACCACGGCAAGACCGAGGTGGTGACGTTGATCCTGACCGGCGTCGCCATCAACGCCATCGCCGGTGCGTTGGTCGGGCTGATCATCACGGTCGCGAACGACGCCGAACTCCGCAGCGTCACGTTCTGGTCACTCGGCAGCATGGGTGGCGCCACCTGGGCGAGCGTGGGCGCGATGGCGCCGTTCGCGCTCCTCGGGTTCATTCTCCTGCCCCGCTGGGGGAGCGCGCTCAATCTCTTCGTTTTGGGAGAACACGATGCCCGTCACCTCGGCATCGACACCGAGTACATCCGGGTCGCGGTGTTGCTACTCTCGGCGGCGCTGGTCGGCTCGTCGGTCGCCTTCACCGGTACGATCAGCTTCATCGGCCTGGTCGTTCCGCACGCAATCCGCCTCATCGTCGGACCCGATCACCGGGTGCTGCTCCCCGCCTGCGCCCTTGGCGGCGCGGCGCTGCTGATGCTGACCGATCTGGCGGCCCGGACGATCGCAGCGCCGATCGAGGTACCGCTCGGAGTCGTGACGGCGCTGATCGGCGGCCCGGTTTTCCTGCTTTTGCTCGATCGCACCCGCCGGCAAGTCGGGGGCTGGGGGTAGAATCTCCTTCATGGACGGCGCATTGATCGACATCCGAAACGTGAGCGTGGCCATCAACGGGCGAACGTTGATCAGCGACATCGACCTCCGGCTCGAACGGGGCGAAGTGCTGGCGTTGCTCGGTCCGAACGGCGCCGGCAAGTCGACATTGCTACGGGCTGCGTCCGGCGATCTCGCGCCGAGCGCCGGCTCGATCACCCTCGAGGGGCGGTCCGTTTCGGCCTACAAGGCGAAGGAACTGGCGATGCGCCGCGCGGTGCTGCCCCAACAGACCGTGCTGCAATTCGCTTTCACCGCCCGGGAAGTAGTTGAGATGGGCCGCGGGGAGCGGAGTCGCCGCCAGACGAGGTTCGAGGATGGCCGGATCATCGACCAATCGATGGAGCGGACCGATACCGCCCACCTGCAGGATCGCACCTATCCGACCCTCTCCGGCGGCGAGCAGGCCCGCGTCACGCTGGCGCGGGTGTTGAGTCAGGAGGCGCCGATTCTCCTGCTCGACGAGCCGACCGCCGCCCTCGATCTCAGCCACCAGCAGATGGTGATGGAGATCGCGCGGGAGATCGCCGCTGCCGGGGGCGCGGTGATGACCATCCTGCATGACATCAATCTCGCCGCCGCCTACGCCGATCGCATCGCGCTGATGGACCAGGGGCGAATGGTGTCGCTCGGTGAACCGTGGACCGCGCTCGATCCGGAGCTGCTTACGCGGGTGTTCGATTGCCCGATCGCGGTCGCGCGTCACCCGATGCGCAACTGCCCGCTCGTGCTGCCGCTGCCGAAGATCGACGCCCACATGGGCCTCGCCGGCCGCGAACTGACGATCTCGGACGCGATCGTTACGGTGGGTTGAACCGTGCGTGCCCTGGCACTGAAGTACCAGGCTAAAAACGGAAGCCCCTCCGGGGCTGGGTCGTCTCCAACGAGTCTCCATTCACAAGGAAAAATCAGTCGAACGATTGGAACATGATGTGGAGGCCGACGTAACCGTGGCGTTGGCTTTGGAAGGAGCCGGGGATGGTGGTCATGATCTCGAAGCCGAGTGACTGCCAGAGCTTGACGGCGGCGACGTTGGTTTCCACCACGGCGTTGAACTGCATGCCCCGGTAGCCAGACTCGCGCGCCAGCCGCAGCACGTCCTCACCCAGCAGGCGGCCGATCCCACGGCCCTGGGCGGCCGGATTGACCATGAAACTGGCGTTGGCGATGTGCGCTCCACGGTTCGGGTGATTCGGTCCGAATTTCGCCACCCCGAGCAAGGCGCCGTCATCATCTACGGCCACCACCGTGCGCCACGGGGCAGGCAGCAGCCAGAGCGCCTCGATTTCCGCGTCGGACAGATTCTCCGGGTAGTTGTAGCTCTCGCCGTCCGCCACGATCGCCCGGAAAAACGGTCCGAACCGCGCGAAGTCCGCCGAAACCGCATCCCGAATCTGCACGCCCATCACATCCCTCTCCCGTTGCCGTCGCCATGATACTGCCCGACACCCGTCAGATTTCAGCAAATCTTCAGGAATGATTCAGGGAGCGTTCAGGTTCACCGCGCATCATGGTTTTCAGAAGGCAGATCGGGACGGCGACCCGAAGCCGAACCTGGAGGAACCACGATGTACGAATCAACGCCACGATCATTCAACGGAATCATCAAACGGAGCGCCATCGGCGCCGCCCTCGTCCTCGGCCTGGCCGGCGGCACGATCGGCACGGCCCTGCTGCCCGAAGTCTCCGCTCAGGGCACGTCTACAGACGCCATCACCCAGCAGACCGGCAGCTTCTCAGTCGCTGATATCGTCGAGCAGGTCAATCCGGCCGTTGTCACGGTCACCAACCTGCAGACAATGGTCAATCCCTACACCGGGCAATCGACCAGCGACGCTCCGGTCGCCGTCGGCTCCGGGTCCGGCTTCATCATCAGTGAGGACGGCTACCTCGTCACCAACTACCACGTCACCCAGGGCGGCGAAGCGTTCGAGGTTCGCCTGCTCGATGGCACGATCGTGCCGGCCACCTACGTCGGCGGCGATCAGCTGCAGGATGTCGCGGTGCTGAAGCTCGAACTCGAAGCGGGCCAAACCGTGCCGGCCGTCGCGCCGCTCGGTGACGCGTCCCAGCTCCGCGCCGGCGATGAAGTGGTCGCGATCGGTTCGCCCTACGGCGAGTTGACCAACTCGGTCACCACCGGCATTGTCAACGCCACCGGCCGCGATCTCGACACCGGCGCCGGATACGCCCTGCCGAACCTGATCCAGCACGATGCCGATATTTACCCCGGCAATTCCGGCGGTCCGCTCCTCAACGCCGAGGGCGAGGTGATCGGCATCAACGTCGCTAAGGCCACCTACACCACCGGCATGAACCAGACCGACAGCATCGGCTTCGCGATTTCGATCGACGCCGCTCGCGCAATCATCGATGGCGTCATCGAGGATGGCCAATACGATCGCGCCTACCTCGGCGTTGAAGCGCAGCCTGTCGCCTCGTTCCAGAACCGGGGGCAGGCCGCGCAGGTCGCCGGCCAGCAGATCATGACCATCCTCGAGGGCGGACCCGCCGCCGAGGCCGGGCTCCAACCGGGCGATATCGTGACTGCGGTCAACGACGTCACCATCGATCAGGATAACCGCTTCATCAACCTGGTCGTGCTTGACCACGATCCGGGCGACACGATCAGCCTCACCGTCATGCGCGACGGACAGGAGATGACGATCGAGGTCACGCTTGGGGTTCGCCCGGCGGAACTCGACCAATAAACTCGCTCACTTCTTTCCCTCCCCTCCCCTTGGTCAAACGCCCGGCAGTTGCCGGGCGTTTGGCTTATCCCCGAAGGCCCGGATGAATCGAGTACGCTCACCGGAAACGTGACGCGATCCCTTCGTTGAAGCAGGCAGTCATGGCCCAGAATCCCGAGCGAACCGACAGCCAAGCGATCCTGATCGTCGAGGACGAGCCCGCCATCAGTGGCTTCATCCGGCGCGGGCTGATCTTCGAGGGGTACGCGGTCGACGTAGTGGCCGACGGCCGGACCGCGCTCGAACGACTGCGCGATGACCGGCCCGGACTCCTCATCCTCGATCTTATGCTGCCCGGGGTCGACGGTCTCGAAATCTGCCGGCGGGTGCGCGCCGCCGAAGCGGACGGCGACCTCGCGCCGCTGCCGATCCTGATGCTCACCGCGCGCGACACTGTGCAGGATCGGGTCACCGGTCTCGAAGCCGGGGCTGACGATTACCTGGTCAAGCCATTCGCCTTCGAGGAGTTACTGGCCCGAGTGCGGGCGCTGCTGCGGCGCACCGCCATCCAGCAGACGATCGCGCCGGCGAATCGGCTGAGTTTCGACGATCTCGAACTCGATCTCACCGCCCGCACCGTTCATCGCCGGGGCCGGGAGATCACGCTGACCGTGCGCGAATACGATCTGCTCACCCTTTTCCTTCGCCATCCGAACCAGGTGCTCCCACGCGGGCTGATCATGAGCCGCGTCTGGGGAGATGATTTCTTCGGCGATTCGAATGTACTGGAGGTGACGGTCGGCAATCTGCGCCGGGAACTCGAAGCGGCCGGCGAACCGCGCCTGATCCAGACCGTCCGGGGCGCCGGCTACGTGCTCCGGCGGGTGTGATCGATCATGTTCAGCCGACGCCCGCGCAGCATCCGCTTCCGTTTGACCGCCTGGTACGCCGGCGCCCTGGCCCTGGTGTTGCTGGTGCTGATCTTCGCCGCCAGCGAGGCTCTGGAACGCCGCCTGACCAACAACTTTGACGCTGATCTGCTGAACACTGCCCGTGCCATTCAAAGCACGGCGGACGTTGGCGTTCGCGCGGATGGCATCGTTCGGATCACCCTGCCAGCGCTGGATCCCTTCTCGGTGGCCGGGTATTTCATCCAGACTGCCTATCCGAGCGGCGCTATTGACTTCCGCTCGGAGTCGCTTGGCGACCGCGAACTTCCGCCAACCGATCTCACCGCCGGACTGGAACGCAGCCGGTTCGATACGGTCACCATCGATGGCGAGCGGCTGCGCATCGTGTACGCGCCGATCCGGCTCGTCAATAGCGACCAGCTTCTCGGCGTGCTGAGCGTCGCCGCTTCGACCGATCAGATCGAAACCTCGATCGACCAGATGCGGCGGGTACTTGGGTTGGGGGCGCTGCTGGCGCTGCTGACCTCGATTATCGGTGGCTGGTTCCTGGCAGGGCGGGCGCTGAAACCGGTCGAGCAGATGCGGCGCGATGTCGCCGCAATCGCGCTGGACGATCCGCGCCGGATTTCGCTCGACGATCGGGTGCGCGATCCCGGCACCAGCGACGAGATATCCCGCCTCGCCGGCACGTTCAACGATCTGCTCGATCGCCTCGAAGCCGCGTTCGAAACCGAACGCCGTTTCATCGCCGACGCCTCCCACGAACTGCGCACGCCGTTGACCGCGATCCGCGGCAATGTCGATGTGCTGATTCGCCAGGCCGCCGCGATCGGCAGCTCACCCGATCAGGCGGAAGCGCTGGCGGACATCCAGCGGGAAGCCGCCCGGATGGGCCGGCTGGTCGAGGGGCTGCTGACGCTCGCGCGCACCTCCACCGGCGACGCCGTCCCACCGCTTGCACCGATCGACCTGGAGGAACCGGTCTCCCAGGCAGTGCGCACCGCCCGCGCGCTCGCGCCCGATCGGGAGATCGTGCTGAATGCCGATGCGGCGACGATCGTCGCGGCCTCGCCCGATCAGATCGAGCAGGTGGTGTTGATCCTGCTCGATAACGCGGTCCGCCACAGCCACGCGCCCACACCGATCACCGTCGAACTCTCGAACACGGCGGCCGCCGCTCGGCTGTCCGTGACCGACCAGGGAGAAGGGATCGCTCCGGAGCATCTGCCGCGCTTGTTCGATCGCTTCTACCGCGTCGATACCGCGCGCAGCCGGCAGGCCGGGGGCGCCGGCCTCGGTCTCTCGATCGCCCGGGTGCTCCTGGAGCGAAACGGCGCCTCGATCGAGGTCGAGAGCACCATCGGACTCGGAACCCGGTTCACCATCACCTTCCCGAAACCAGCGACGGCACCCGCACCGGTTCGCTAAAACGGTTGCGGATGAGGTTGCCGTTCTCCGCCGACAGACCGCCATTCAGAGCGAATCGAGGAGTGACGGCGTTGGTGGACGCGCAGGGTTGGCGTCTCTGTTTTCCTGCGCGGTGGCGCGGCGCGCTTCATGTGAACTCTGAGTGACGGGGTTTGTTGGCCATGATGGCAACCCCATCGGAAACGGCTCTAGAATCAGCGCGTGATCGGCTGACGTTTGGCGCGTTCGCGCGTTCCAGGGATGAGGATCACGAAACGTTCCCGGCCGCGCCACGGTGGGGTAGCCGGAGATCGCACCAGCCAGGAGTTGCGTCATGGGTTCCCGTTTGGCCCACATTCAGTTGAATGTCGATCGAGACAATCTCGATTTCTACCAGGAACTGGTCAGCTCGGTCGGCTGGAACACCATCCACGCCGATGACGGCATGCTCGGCGTCGTCGCGGACGACGGCTTTTCTCTCTGGTTCGTCGACAAGGTGAACGATGTCCGGGCCGATTACGACGGCTGCGGCATGAACCACCTTGCCCTCTCGGTCGATTCGGTCGCCGATGTCGACAAGGCGGCGGAATGGCTGACGGAGCGGGGCATCGAGCACCTCTTCGAGACCCCGCGTCACCGACCGGAGTTCTCGGCCGACGACAAAACCACCTACTACCAGGTGATGTTCGAAACGCCCGACAAGCTGCTCTTCGAAATCGTCTACACCGGCCCGAAGGAGTAGCCGGCGGTCACGAAGCGGGATCAGGCGCCCGATGCGGGCGCCTCCCGCATGCGGCCCGTGGCAAGCGCGTATTCCCACGCGCCGATCTCCGGCGCATCGAAGCCGTGGTAGCCGAGGATGTCGCAAATCTGCGAGCGGTGTTCGCTGCCGTGGTGGATCGCCTGTGCCAGGATCACGCCCTTGCTGACGTCATACACCACGCCGCCATCGCCCCGGGCCTGCGCCAGCGCCTCCTGATCGAATTCGCCCGCCAGCAGCCGTTCCCAGGCGGCGGCGAGCAGCTCGATCCGGGGACCGATCACCGCGAATTCGACATCCTCCTGAAACTCCCACGGGATCGGATCGAACGACGGCTCCAGCCGGCGGAGGTACGACGCCTCCGAATCGATGATGTGGCGCAGCGTCTGCCGGATATCACCGAAGCCGCCGGGGCGGACGTGCAGCTCCAGCGTCGATTCCGGCAACTTCGCGAG
>JADLGF010000416.1 GCA_020849415.1 Thermomicrobiales bacterium | reverse complement strand
CGGTCTGGAGCATCATCGCCCGGACGCTACCGATCTCCCTGGAACTCGGCCTCTGGGCAACCCTCTTCGCGCTGATCCTGGGACTGCTCTTCGGGGTGATCGCGGCGGTCAACCAGAACAAGTGGCCGGATTACCTCTCGGTCACCACCTCGATCCTCTTCTACTCGATGCCGAATTTTGTGATGGGGTACTTGCTGATCCTGCTGATCGTGGTCTACCTGCCACGGTGGGGGATAGATCTCGGGTTCGGACTCGGCGGCTGGGACGATCCGAAGGACCGCATCCTGCCAATGATCGCGCTCGGCGCCGCGCCGATGGCGACCCTCGCCCGGTACACCCGCTCAAGCATGATCGACATCATTCGCAGTGATTACGTGCGCACCGCCCGCGCCAAGGGCCTGGCGGAGCAGAAGGTAGTTTTCAAGCACGTGCTGAAGAACGCGCTGATTCCGGTGATCACCCTCGTCGGCCCGATCTTCGCGGCCGTCGGCACCGGCTCGTTCTTCGTCGAGAACGTCTTCAACATCCCCGGGATGGGTCGGTACTTCGTGACGAGCATGTTGAGCAAGGATCAGACCATGATCCTGGCGGTCACGCTCGTGTACGGCATCATGCTGGCGGCCATGAACCTGCTGGTCGATCTGCTGTACGGCGTTATCGATCCGCGTATCCGGTACTGAGTCGCACCGTTCGCGGTGCCGCGCGCTGATCCAAGGGACGAGCATGGCGGAACGAGAACTCGAATCACCATCGGAACGCGAGGCGCTGAGCACGGCCCAAACCGAACTCGCGCTCGGCGGCCCGGCCGGCGCGACCGGCACCCTCGCCGATGCGGAGGCAGCGCCGCGCAAGCAGGCGAGTCTCTGGGGTGACGCCTGGCACCGGCTGGTGAAGAACCGGCTGGCGCTGATCGGCCTGATCGTTGTGATCACCTTCGTGCTGGTTGCCCTCTTCGCTCCCTGGATCGCTCCCTACAAGGAGAACGAGGTCGTCGATCCGCGGCTCGTGAATCACTCACCGTCGTGGACCTGGCCGTTCGGCCTCGATCGTAACGGGCGCGATGTCTTCAGTCGCGTGGTTTACGGCGCGCGCGTTTCGCTCCTCGTCGGCGTGGTTTCCCAGTTGATCGTGCTCGCAATCGGGATTCCGATCGGCGCGATCGCCGGCTACTACTCCGGCTCGATCGACAATTTCATCATGCGGGCGGTGGATGTCGTCTACGCGATTCCGCAGGTGCTGCTCGTGCTGCTCTTCGTCAACTGGCGGGGACCGGGATTGACGAACATCTTCCTGGCGATCGGGTTGATCGGCTGGGTGACGATCTCGCGCCTGGTGCGCGGTCAATTTCTAACGCTGCGTGAACAAGAGTACGTGAAAGCGTCGAAGGTGGCGGGAGCGAGCGGCGCTTACATCATCGGTCGCCACATGCTGCCGAACAGCCTCACTCCGATCATCGTGGCGCTCACCTTTGGCATCCCGACCGCCATCTTCACCGAAGCGGCGATCAGCTTCATCGGCGTCGGCATCCGGCCGCCGCAGGCGAGCTGGGGCCAGATGGTCGGCGAGGCAGCGCAGCAGATTTCCCGGATTCAAACCTACCCGCACCTCCTGCTCTTTCCGGTGATCGCCATCGGCTTGACGATGCTGGGATTCACCTTCCTCGGCGATGGTCTGCGCGATGCGCTCGATCCGAAGGGAAATGACTAGATGACGTTCAGCGCACGCACCACCGTTCCGGAGCGCCAGTAATGAGCGCGCTCAAAGCGACCACCGATGCGGCGGAGTTTCCCGGCCTGCGCGCCGTGAAGCCGGTGCTCAAGGTGCACGATCTGCACACGCAGTTCTTCACGCGGGCCGGGATCGTGTACGCGGTCGATGGCGTGACGTTCGAGGTGGGCGAGGGCGAAACGCTCGGCATCGTCGGCGAATCGGGCTGTGGCAAGTCGGTGACGGCCACGAGCATCATGCGGCTCATTCCGAGTCCGCCCGGCAGGATCGTCAAGGGAACGATCGAACTGACGCACGAAGGGAAAACGGTCGATCTCGTTACCTTACCCACCGATGAGCTCCGGCACGTGCGCGGCAATGTCGTCTCGATGATCTTCCAGGACCCGATGACCTCGCTCAACCCGGTCTACACGGTCGGTAATCAGCTGATGGAGCCGCTGATGCTCCACCTGAAAATGAGTAAGGACGAAGCGCGCGACCGCGCCATCGATCTCCTCAAGCGGGTCGGCATCCCGGCCGCCGAGGATCGGATCGATTCGTACCCGCACCAGTTTTCCGGCGGCATGCGCCAGCGGGTGATGATTGCGATGGCCCTCGCCTGCAACCCGAAGCTGCTGATCGCCGACGAACCGACCACCGCGCTCGACGTCACGATCCAGGCGCAGATCCTCGATCTCAGGCTCGGGCTGAACCGCGATCTCGGCACCGCGATCATCATGATCACCCACGATCTCGGCGTGGTGGCGGAGGTGTGCCAGCGGGTGATCGTGATGTACGCCGGGCGGATCGTGGAGCAGGGCTACGCGAAGGACCTGTTCGGCAATCCGCAGCATCCCTACACGCAGGGGCTCCTGCGTTCGGTGCCGGCCATCGGCGACAAGGTGAAGGAGCCGCTGGTGCCGATCGGCGGATTGCCGCCCGATCTGCTGGCGCCTCCGGCCGGCTGCCGGTTCAAGGGACGTTGCCAGCGTCGCCAGGCAAAATGCGAAGAAACCCCGCTGCTGCGCGAAACCGCGCCGAACCAGTGGGCGGCCTGCTGGTTCCCCGGGGATGGCAGCGTCACCACCGACGGTCAGGAAGGGTAGGGCGATATGGCGACCCCGATGACCGAAACCCGGCCCGGCGCCGTGACTGACGACGAGAAGGCGATCCTGCGGGTCAAGAATCTCAAGAAGTATTTCCAGGTCGGTGGCGGCTTCCTCGGCGGTGACGGGTTGACGATCCGCGCCGTGGATGACGTTTCATTTTTCGTCCGTCCCGGCGAAACCTTCGGATTGGTCGGCGAATCGGGCTGCGGCAAGACCACGCTCGGCCAGACGATCATCCGCCTCTACGATCCGACCGCCGGCCAGGTGATTTTCGACGGAACCGATATCAGCCGGCTCGCTCCCCGCCAAATGCGCCCCTACCGCCGCGATATCCAGATGATCTTCCAGGATCCATCGGCGTCGCTCGATCCGCGCATGACGGTGAGTTCGGTGATCGCGGAACCGCTCAACGTCTTCGGCATCGGTTCGAAATCGGAACGGCGCGAGCGGGTGCAGGAATTGCTCCGCGTCGTCGGTCTCAATGCGTATTTCGCCAACCGGTACCCGCACGAATTTTCGGGAGGTCAGCGGCAACGGATCGGCATCGCGCGGGCGCTGGCGCTGAATCCGAAACTGGTGATCTGCGACGAGCCGGTCTCGGCGCTCGATGTCTCGATCCAGGCGCAGGTGCTGAATCTGCTCAAGAGCCTGCAAGATCAGTTCGCGTTGACGTATCTTTTCATTGCACACAATCTGGCGGTGGTGGCGCACATCAGTGATCGCGTCGGCGTGATGTATCTCGGCAAGCTGGTCGAGATCGGCGAAGCGCGCGAGATCACCGAACGGCCCCGTCACCCCTATACGCAAGCGCTCATCTCGGCGGTGCCGGTTCCGGATCCGCAGCGGGGGCGCGGGCGCATCATCCTTCAGGGTGATGTGCCGAGTCCGGCCAAGCCGCCGAGCGGCTGCCGGTTCAATCCACGATGCCCAATTGCCCGGCCGAACTGCTCGGTTGATGAACCCGAGTTGCGGCTGGTCAGTCCGGACCATTGGGTTGCTTGCCACTATGCCTGAACGGCTGGCTCGATCGAGGAAAGGAGGATCGGATCACTTCTGAGGCAACGGGTCACCGCAGTGAGCGGTGAACCAGCCGGGTCTTGACCGGCCTGGCGGATGGCCGCCCGGTTCCGCCGGGTGACCCGGAAACCAGACCGGCGATGCGCATCGAAGCCCGCTCCGCGCATATCAGGAGCGGCGTCGGGCCTGGCCCGAGACGATGATCGGAATCTGCGCGATTCCGAAAGGAGTGAACATGAGCACGGAAGTGACATCCGACGTGCGGGATCGCCTGCTCGAGAAGCGAACCAGCCGCCGTAACGTGATCAAGCTGGCGTCGATCGCCGGCGCGGGCGTGGCCACGGCCGGTCTGTCCGCCAAAGCCGGGGCCGCGGCCCCCGCTGCCCGGCCGAGCCTTCTCAGCGCCAAGGCGCAGGGCGATGCCGAGCAACTCTTTTACGATCAGGATATCCACGAGAATCCGACAAGCTTTGACTTCAACCTCAACCTCTACGCCGGCGCCCCGCCGGTAGCGGTGACCGGTCTGCTCAACTTCGACGAGAACATGGTCGCCATCGGCGACTGGGCGGAGCGCTGGGAAGCGAACGAGGACTTCTCGGTGTACACCTTCTTCATCCGCCCGAACAACACCGGGTGGGCCGATGGCGCCCCCGTCACCGCCCACGACTTCGCCTGGTCGTTCGCGCGTCAGCTCGATCCGGCCACCGGCGCTGCTTACGCGGGCTTCCTGTTCGACATCAAGAACGGCGAAGCGTTCAACACCGGCGCGACCGCGGATGCCGACGGTACCCCCTTCGCGGCGCCGTTGACCCGCGAAGACCTTGGCATCAAGGTGATTGATGACTGGACGCTGGAACTGACGATGCAGGGACCGCGCGGGTATTTCCCGCAGGTCGTTGCGTACGTCGCCGCGGTGCCGGCGCGTCAGGATCTGGTTGAGTCGCTCGGCGATGCCTGGGCGATCGGCGGCGACAATCCGGTCGTCACCTGCGGTCCGTTCATGGTCGATTCCTGGGAGCATGGTGTCCGCATCGAACTGGTGCCGAACCCGGGCTACTGGAATGCGGAAGCCATCAATGTCGACCGCTCCATTTATCAGATCCACCCGGCCGCCAACAGCCTGTTGATGTTCGAGGAAGGCACCGGCGACGAGAGCCTTGACTGGACGCGCCTCTCGGCGGCGGACTACGAACGCTTCTCGGCCGATCCGGAGCTGTCGCAGTTGATTCAGCCGTTCGTCTATCCGGGCGTCTGGATGCTCCTGCCGCAGGTGACCATGGCGCCGTTCGACGACATCCGCGTCCGGACCGCGTTGAGCCACGCCATCGATCGCACCCGCATCGAGCAGAT
>JADLGF010000415.1 GCA_020849415.1 Thermomicrobiales bacterium | reverse complement strand
GTGTGCTCCCGATCGTTGAATTCGACAGTGTGACCGCGGGGTATGACCGCGCCCGGCCGGTGGTGCGGGATGTTTCGCTGCGCGTGGAATCGGGCGAGTTTGTCGGGTTCGTCGGGCCGAGCGGGTCGGGCAAAACGACGCTGCTCCGGGCGATGCTCGGGATGGCGCCGAGCGTGGCCGGCGCGGTGCGGGTCAATGGCGCGCGCGTGGCGCCGGGGGTTTCGCCGCCCGGCACCGGCTACGTGCCGCAGACCGAAACGATCGACTGGACCTTCCCGGTCACGGTCGAGCAGGTGGTGCTCATGGGCCGGATCGGGCGGATGGGACTGCTCCCCTGGCCGTCGCGGGCCGATCGCGCCGAGGTGTCGGCGCTGCTGGAGCGGCTCGGCATCGGCGGCCTGGAGCGCCGCCAGATTCGCGAGCTTTCGGGCGGCCAGCAGCAGCGCACCTTTCTCGCCCGCGCCCTGATCGCCCAACCCGACCTGCTGATCCTCGACGAGCCGACCGCCAGCGTCGACATCAAGACCCGGGACGAAATCCTGCACCTCCTCGCCGGCCTGAACCGCGAGGGCGTGACGATCGTGATGACCACGCACGAACTCAACACCGTGGCGGCGCACCTGCCCCGGGTGGTTTGCGTGCACGGCGGCATCGTGGCGCAGGGAACGCCGGAAGAGGTTTTCACGCCGGAGATTCTCGGTCGCACCTTCCAGAGTGAGATGCGGGTCGTGCGCGATGAGGTGACCGGCGCGCTGCTCGTGGCCGAGGCGGGACGTCACCGCCCCTTCGCGGACCTCATGCAGCGATGATCGATTTTTTCACCGATCCGCTCGCCTACCAGTTCTTCCGGAACGGGCTGTACGCGGCGGCGCTCTCCGGCGCGCTCTGCGGCATGATGGGCGTCTACATCGTTCTCCGGCGGATGAGCTACATCGGCCACGGGTTGTCGCACTCGGTCTTCGGCGGCGCGGTCGTTTCCTACATCATCGGCATCAACTTCTACCTCGGCGCGGGGGCGTGGGGGTTCCTCTCGGCGCTGCTGATCAACGCCACCGCCCGGCGGCGCAAGATCGGGGCCGATGCGGCGATCGGGATTATCACCACCGCCTCGTTCGCGCTCGGCGTGGCGCTGATCTCGCGCCGGCGCACCTTCACGCGCGATTTCGAAGCGGCGCTCTTCGGCAACATCCTCGGGGTCGATCGCCAGGAATTGTGGGTGATCACCGGCGTCACGATCGTGGTGGCGCTGGCGATTTTCTTTGGCTACAAGCAGTTGCTCTTCGTCACCTTCGACAGCGATCTCGCCCAGGTTTACGGGGTGCGGAGCGCCTGGATCGACGCCGCGTTCTCGCTGGCGTTGGCGGCGACGATCGTGGCCTCGCTCAACATCGTCGGCGCTACCCTGATCGCCGCCTCGATCGTTATGCCCCCGACCACCGCCCGGCTCTTGACCGATTCGTTCGGCAAGATGATCGTGCTCTCGACCATGATCGGCGCCTTCGGCGGTATTTTCGGCATGTTCTTCAGTTTCGAGTGGGATATCGCCTCGGGCGCCTCGATCGTCCTCTTCCTGACGTTCCTTTTCAGCCTGGCGTTGCTCTACGCGACGCTACGTGGGCAGCTGCGCAGCCGAACCCCGCTGGCGTTGCTGAACGGCGGCGATCATCACCATTGAGTCACCGGGGCGACTCGCTATCATGGACGCAGCTGAATCGTCCGTATCGCACCGGAGGCGCAAATCGATGACCGAACTGAATCTCACCGTGGGCATGCCCGCCCCTGATTTCACCCTGAAGAGCTCGCCGAATGCGGAATTGCTGTCGCTCAGCTCGCTGCGAGGCAAGCCGGTGGTGCTCGCCTTCTATCCCGCCGACTGGAGTGGCATTTGCGGTGAGCAACTCTCGCTCTACAACGAAATCCTGCCGGAGTTCGAACATTACGGCGCACAGTTGCTGGGGATTTCGGTCGACAGCCACCACTGCCACAAGGCCTACGCAAATTCGAAGAACCTCGGCTTCCCGCTGCTCGCCGATTTCCACCCGAAGGCGGCGGTCAGCCAGACGTACGATTCCTACAATGAAGAGACCGGCATGTCGCTGCGCAATCTCTTCGTCATCGATGGCGAAGGGATCATCCGCTGGACCTACCGCACACCGCCCGGGATGAATCCCGGCGCGAAGGGGATCCTCGACGCGCTCGAAGCGCTGAGCCAGGGCGAGGAGCCGCAGCCGTGAGCTCGCAACTGGCGGTGCCGGTTGATGAGCACGATCACGTCATCGGCCCAATCGACGCGCCGGTGACGCTGGTCGAGTACGGCGATTACCAGTGCTCCGATTGCAAGGCGGCGATGGCGATCATGCGCGATGTCCAGCGCGCGCTCGGCGATCACGTCCGCATTGTCTTCCGCCACTTTCCGCTGCAACGGACGCACCCATACGCGCTCGGGGCGGCGGTGGCGGCCGAGGCGGCGGCGGATCAGGGTCGGTTCTGGGAGTACCACGATCGCCTCTTCCAGCGGCAGCCGGAACTCGATCGTCCCGACCTGATCGCCTATGCGATCGCGATCGGCCTCGATCACCGTGCCTTCGAAGCCGCGCTCGACGATCCGGCCCTGGCCGATCGTGTCACCGCCGACTTCCGCGGCGGCGTCCGCTCGGACGTCAACGGCACCCCGACGCTCTATATCAACGGAGCGCGCTACGACGGATTGCTGACCTTCGAGGGGATTGTTGGGGCTATTGAAGGGGCAATGTGAGGGTTGGGAAAGAACCCTCACCCCCGACCCCTCTCCCGCCGCGGCAGGAGAGGGGAGCCAATCGAAGGCTCGATTCCGTTCCCCCACTCCCGTCGCAACGGGAGAGGGGGTCAGGGGGTGAGGGTCAATCCCGAATATCGAACGCGTTGATCACCGTCCGTTGGAACGACGGGTGCTGTTCCAGCAGGGCATCGACGCTCATGCGCAGGAACGATGCCAACTGGATGAACTCGAGTGGGCTGAGGGAGAGCGTCATGAAATCGATCTGCAGATCGATCGTGTCGTCCTCGGTCATCTGATCCTTCGGTCGCTTCGCGACCTCGGTGCGGGTATGCAGGCCGGTTTCGGGCCAGATCATTTCGTGCAAATCGAATCGGTCCGGTTTCTGAGTCATTTCAGGCGCCTCCGCGTATCCCTCCGATCCTACGGTTTCACGGTTCGTCGCGCCACCGGCCCGTATACTCCCTGTGACATCAAGGCGAGGACGGCGAGCGGGAAAGCGAGGCGGGCGAGATGACCGAGCGGGGAACGGGTGAGGCGGCGCGCGCGGCGGCGCTGCGGGCGCTCGCGTGGGTGCGGGAAATGTACCCCGGGGCGCGTATGACCACCGAAGTGATCTCGACCGACGACGCCCTGGTGCCAGTGCTCTTTGAGATCGCCACGATGGACGGTCCGGCCGGCGCCGGGCACGGGGTCGCGCTTGGAGTCGAGGAAGCGGAAGATCGCGCCATCCTCCGCGCCGCCGAAACGCTCGGTTATCGCGATGAGGAGGCGGTTCCCACGGCCGAGCCCGATCCCATCGAAGGAACTCCGCCGCCCCCGCTCGAAACCGTCCAACACTCGCCGGCCACCCCGCTGGCCGGGCGCGCGGCGCAGCTCGGTCCCTCGGTGATGGTTCGCCCGCGGACTCAACCCGCCACCAGCCAGCCGCCGCGTCCGATCCGGCCGGTCGCTCCGCCCGAACCGCCCGACGACTTCGACCCGGGTGATGACGCGGACCTCGATATGGAAGACGTTTCGTGGACTGCCTTCTGGAAATGGGCGCGCGCGCAAGGGTACGACAGCGGCGAAGCGGTGGCTCGGGCGATCGGCCGGCCGATTCAGGGCCTCTCTCCCCGCGAGGTGCGCGATCTGCTGCGGTCCAACCTTTAGTCGCGCTACCGGAACTGTTTCGACGGTCGCCGGCCGGGCGGGTATTATCCGCAGGTGCAAAGAGAGGCGCGAACGTTCGAAGCCGTTGCGCCTGTTTTGATCAGATTGATACGCCCGATCGGGCAAGGTGCGAGGGGAGACCGCGTGCGGCGGAGTACGGGATTGACCGGGGCGGGAGCGGTGCTCCTGGCCATGATGATGCTGGCGATTCTGATCGGACTTGGCAGCCGCGCCATCGACGCCCGGGACCGGAGCGGTGGCGATTCGACGAACGACCTCGCCCACGCCGCCGGTCCGATCGTGATCCCGACCGAAACCCCTGACGGTCCCGCTCCGATCGTGGTCGCGGAACCGACTCCCACGCCTGGCGCCCTCTACCAATCTCCAGGCGGCGTTACCGCCTCCGCGGTGCACGTCTGGCGGCCGGTGACCGGTGAACTACTGGTCGATCGATCGGCCGATGAGCGGATGCAGGTCGGCAGCATCGTCAAGGTCGCGACGGCGATCGTGGCGTTGCAGCACGCCGACCTCGACGATCAGGTGCTGATCGATCCCACCGATCTGGTCGATCCGGCCGTCTACTCGAACATGGGGCTGGTCGCCGGCGATACGCTCACGGTCGAGCAGTTGCTGATGGGCCTGCTGATTCCTTCCGGCGGTGATGCCGCCGAGGCGCTCGCCCGGCACGCCGGCTCGGTGATCTCCGGCTCGGACGATCCGGACGAAGCACGGGCGGCGTTCGTGGCGGCGATGAACGACTGGGCGACCGAGCTCGGGTTACAGAACACCCGCTTCGCCAACGCCAGCGGCGATGACGATGCCGCGAGCTATTCGAGCGCGCGCGATGTCTCGATCATGGCGGCGGAGTTGCTCGAATCGCGCGTGTTGACGGATATGGTCGGGATGCCCGGCTATGAATTCACCAGCGCCGGCGGGAATGCCTACACCGGCCTGAACACGAACGCCATGCTTGGCGAGAGTGGGGTGATCGGCGTGAAGACCGGCTCGACCGGCAACGCCGGCGGCTGCGTGGTCCTGGCTCGTCTCGATGATGATGGCGATGCCACCATCATCACCATCCTCGGCTCGGACCTCGCCTATAACGAGCTGAACCAGATCGTCGCCGACGCCCGCTGGGACGACGCCCGCCTCCTCTTCAGCACCATCGACACCTGACCACCTGTCCGTACAATTATCCGCAATTCCAGCCCCGCCACCCCGATGCCGCCTTAAATCCGGCCCGAATCCACCGTATGCCGTCATTCCCGTTATCCGAACAAACATCGGAATCGCCTGGTTCGGAATGAGCAAGAAGTCGACTTTCCTCATATACGTATACGTTGAGAATTAGGCAATACACCCGGAACCCGGAACTAAGTACGCAGAACTCGCAATGTACGTACAGTATGAAAGAGACTTGCGTCCGAACACCTAACGGGGTAGGGTTACTCATCAGCTGCGACGGATGGCCCACTGTCAACGACGGTGCGGGTTGCGGCCGAATGTTCGAACCGGACAGGCGTACTTCGCGCATAAGCGTCGCGCCTCGATCCAGAACCAGTTGTGCGAGGAGGGAACGCACCAATGCCCGATCCCCGTAGGGCATCAGCCCGCATAGCCGCCGTGGCGGCATTGTTTGCATTCATGATCGGCGCGCTCTTCACGGCGTCGGCCTCGGCGCAGGACGCCCTGACGATCGATCTCGACGAGCGGAACGGTTCGGGTATCTCCGGTACCGCCACGCTCACCCCGGATGGCGATTCGACCACGATCCGCTTGCAGCTCGAAGGTCCGGTCGGCGACAACCCGGTCAACATCATGGCCGGCACCTGCCTGAGCTTTGACGCGATGCCGGTCTATGAGCTCGAATCGATCGACGCCAATGGCGTCAGCGAAACGACGATCGATGCCAGCATCGATGACCTCACCGCGGATGAGCACGTGATCAACGTGCACGCCTCGCCGACCAACCTCGGTACGATCTACGCCTGTGGCGCGATCGAGGAGTCGGCCGGCGGTGACGATGACGCCGCCACCTCCGCGTCGATCACCCTGGCGACCGCGAACGCCTCCGGCGTCTCCGGTACCGCGACCTTGACCGCCGTCGGCGACAGCCGCACCGCCGTGGCGATCCGCGTCAGCGGTGTGGCCGGCACGAACCTGGC
>JADLGF010000414.1 GCA_020849415.1 Thermomicrobiales bacterium | reverse complement strand
AGTCGCGAAATCCGCTCAAGACCTGAGGTTTTCGAGCCTTCTGTTTGGCGCTGGACGCGTCGGTCATCGTTCCCCTACTTCCTCAACTCGTAAACCAGGTGCCGCAACTCCGGCAGCACCAGCTTCTGCATTGCCAGTTTCACCGCGTTCGACGATCCGGGCATCGCGATCACGATCGTGTCGCCGATCGCCCCCGCCACCGCCCGCGAGAGCATGGCGGCCGCACCAATCTCCTCGTAGCTCAACATGCGAAAGAGTTCGCCGAACCCGTCGAGCCGCTTGTCGAGCAGGCCAGTCAGCGCGTCGTAGGTCGAATCACGCCGGGCGATACCGGTGCCGCCATTGGTCAGGATCGCATCGATGCCGTCATCGGCCGCCCACCCGGTGACCAGACTCGTGATCGTTTGCGGATCATCCGGAGTTACCCGGTAATCCGCGATGGTATGGCCCGTCTTCCGTAGCGATTCGATGATGAACGCGCCGCTCTTGTCGGTCTCGGGTGTACGCGTGTCGCTCAGGGTCAGCACCGCGCATCGGATCGAATCAGGAGCGGCCGCGCGGTGTTCCTGCACCGACGGTGATTGATTGTGACTCACGGTCAAATCCCCAGTCCGGCTCAACCGGTGACGATGGCGTTCTCGATGTGCCCGATGCGCTCGATCCGGCCCTCTCGATCGTAGGTGAGCGCCAGCAGATCGATCCGCCAGATACGATCGCGGTGCTCCGGGTGCCTCGAGACGAACCACTCGCCGGTGGTAAGCAGCTTCCGGCTTTTCGCTTTGCCAACCGCTTCCTCGGCGCGACCGGCGTAATCGCCCCGACGCGCCTTAACCTCCACGAACACCAGTTCCTGACGATCGAGCATGACGAGGTCGATCTCGCCGGCGAGACAGCGCCAGTTCGCGGTGAGGAAGCGCATCCCCTTCCCTTCCAGGAAGGTGCGGGCGTCGCGCTCACCGGTCGGTCCGAGCTTCGAGATCGTCACAACGGCCACCCCGCTTCGATCAGCTGCCGCACCGGAGCGAACGATCGGCGGTGCTCGGGACAGGGTCCAAGCGACCGCAGCGCCTCCAGGTGTACCCGCGTGCCGTACCCGACGTGGCGTTCGAATCCGTATCCCGGTCGCACATCGCTGAGTTCCACCATCATGCGATCGCGCATCACTTTCGCCACGATCGAGGCCGCCGCTACGCTGATCGAACGGGCGTCACCGTCGATCAACGCCACCTGCGGCGCCGAATGTTCGATCACGAACGCGTCGCAAATCAGCGCGTCGGGCGTGACGTCCAGCCCGTGCACCGCCTGTTCGAGCGCGAGCCGGTTGGCCGGTCCGATCCCGAACCGGTCGATATCAACCGGCGGGACAATGCCAATTGCTACGGCCGCTGCCAGTTCCTGGATCGCCGGCAGGGCGTGGTCGCGCTGCCGCGCCGACATCATCTTCGAATCGCGCACGATCCGGCCGAGGTCCGCCAACGATTCCGGTCGCACCACCACGCAGCCCGCCACCACCGGACCGGCGAGCGCCCCACGGCCGACCTCATCGACTCCGGCCACCACACGGTAGCCGGCCTCCAGGAAGGCCAGTTCGCATTCAGCTGTCGGCAACGATCGAACCATCGCCCCTACCCCGCCTCGAACGAAAAACGGCGCGTGAGAGGGAACTCCCACGCGCCGTCGATCTCGGTACTGTAACGCCCAGGTGCTCGGGCTACTCCTCGGTCGCTTCCTCGACCTCAGGAGCGGCTTCCACGACCGGCTTGGCCGGCCGCACCTTGGCGCTCGAGATCGGAGCGCCGCTGCGAATATGCTTGGTGCCATCCGGGCGGCGGCGTTCCTTGATACGGGCCGCGCGGCCGGTGAGGCCACGGAGGTAGTACAGCTTGGCGCGGCGCACCTTGCCGAAGCGCGTGACTTCGATCTTCTCGATGCGCGGTGAGTGAATCAGGAAGGTGCGCTCGACACCAATCGAGTGTGAGGCGATCCGGCGAACGGTGAAGTTCTCGTTGATGCCACCGCTGCGGCGGCGAATCACGACACCCTCGAAGACCTGGATACGCTCGCGCGTACCTTCGACGACCTTCGCGTGCACCCGAACGGTGTCGCCGGGGCCGAACGTCGGGATATCGGTTTTGAACTGCTCCGATTCGATCGATCGGATCAACTGAACGACCATTGCCGGCACTTCCCTTTGTCAGACTGGCAGCGGGCGCCGGCAAAAACCGCGCACCGCGAACTTCAGAAGAGACATGTTGAGCACCCCGTCGTCGACGAGCGCCGGGAATTTATACCATGCTTTCCGCAATCTGACACCTTGCAATCAGACGCGTTACGCATCCAACACGGAATGACGATGACACGAACGATCACACGCAACGATACAGGTTGACCCGCGCACGATATCATTGGATTCCAAGCGAATGCGAGGCCAACCATGAGTAAGACGAGACAACTCAGCATCACCCTCCCGGAAGAGATCATCATCGCGGTGCATGAGCGAGTCGCGTCCGGCGATTATCCGGATGAAAGCGCCGTCATTCTTGAGAGTCTCCTGGCCACGCTCGATCCAAACGCACCCGACGACCCTGACCCGGAATTCGAAGAGTGGATTCGAAATGAGTCCATTGCCTCCTACCTTGAACTCCGGGCGAACCCCGCCAGCGCAATCAGTGCTGAAGAGGTGTGGGCCAAACTTGACCAAAAACACGCCGAGCGCATGGCCGCGTTGAACGGATGACCCACAAGGTTGTCTTCTCCGAGAGAGCTGAGCGTCAGCTGGCTGGAATTGACGGGTGGATCGCAGCCGCTTCGTCGCCAATAACGGCCAGGCGATTCGTCGGCACCATTCGTAGATACTGCAACCATCTGAGTCACTTCCCCGATTTGGGCAGGTCCCGTGAGGACCTGTACCCGGGGCTCCGCTCAATCAGCGTTGAACGCCGAACGACGATCGTCTACTCGGTGACAGATGAGGTCGTCGAAATCATCGGAGTATTCTATGGCGGCCGTGACGTAATGGAACGAATCCGTCACAACGAAGACTGAACGGCCAGCGAATAACCCCGCTACCGAACCTGTTTCTCAGCGTCGAGGATTTCCAGGACTTCGGCCGCGACCTCGTACCGGCCGAAGGACGGCATCAGGTAGACGCCCTGCGTGTGCGGGCGCAGATCGGCCAGCAACTCCTGCGCGATGCGGACCCCCTCTTTCCGGCCTTCCGGACCAGCCTTCCGCATCCGTTCTCGCGCGGCGTCCGACAGCGTGATGCCGGGCACCTCGTGGTGTAGGAACTCGGCGTGCTTACTGCTCTGGAGCGGCAGGATTCCGATCATCACCGGCACCGGAATCGGACCGCCGAAGACGTCGAGAAAATCGGTCCAGACCTTGAGATCATAGATCGGCTGGGTCATCACCCAGTGCGCGCCGGCGT
>JADLGF010000413.1 GCA_020849415.1 Thermomicrobiales bacterium | reverse complement strand
GACGTTGTTCGCTTCGACCTCATCCAGGAACGCCGAGTAGGAGATCGTGTCATACACCGTTTCGTCCCGCGGGACGAAATAGTTGTAGATGTACCAGCCGGCGATGCCGACCAGGAGTACGACCACCACCCAGCTGGGAATGCGGCTGCGACGCGGTTCGGGTGCGTCACCCTTCGGCTTGTTCGAGTTGTTCCCGCCCCCCGGGGATTGGCCGGGCGGCCGGGAATTCCGGCCGTCGCCTGGATTCTGCATTGGTTATTCGCCCTTGTTTGTCTGCGCTGCTCTGGCCGTTACGTGCATGCCAAAACGGACCGGCGTTCTGTCTCTTCGGCTCACGCTTGAACGCCAGTTCGATGAGAGAGTTCGCTGGTGCAATCGTATGGGGTGAAGGTGGGTCACGTCTACACGAACCATCGGAAATTCGGGAGTTTTGTGGCGCAAATGCGACATTGCGCGCCGGAGCGGTGCGATCAGCTACGGTCGATTCGCCAGGGATGGGTGTAGATCACCGGATCGCCCGCCTCGATCCCGCCGACGAGCGTCACGCCGCTGCCCTGGGCGAGCTTGACGGCCTGGACGGTGGGTGATCCCGCACAGACGACGATCCGCGCCCGAGCCCGCGAAAGGCGGAAGAGGGCGGCGGCATCGAGATTGCCCTTCAGCGTGACAATCATCTCGTCCAGCGGCTCGCCTGCGAGTACCGACCAGCCGATTAGCTTGTCGAGGGTATTGAGCCGATCGACATCGTAGGTCGTCACCAGGATCGAGCGGCCGTCAGTGGCGCCGGCGTGCTGATATGCGTCGGCATTCTGACGAGCGTGAAATCGTTCGTGCAGTTCGGCGACGAGCGCCAGCAGCTCACCCGCTTCGACCATGAAATCGTCACGCGGGGGTGGTGAACCGCAAATGCGATCTGGATAGCGGATGAGTGAGGCATCGAACCCGGCCGTGAGTTGCTCACGCCATTCGTGCCCGCCCGGCAAGGAGCGGCGCAGCATGACGGTGGCGCGGGAGTTGCCGACGCTCAACCTGGCGATATCGGCGGCGCCATCGAGGTATCCCTGACCAAAACACCAGCCGGCGACCAGTTCGTCCCCAGAACCGGGGGTGCAGACGAGGGTCGCTACCGGCAGCCCGTTCACTTCGATCGCGAGCGGCATTTCGGCGGCGAGCTGCGATACACCGGTGGAATTGCGGATCAGTGAGGCGTTTGCCTGCCCCGTGCGGTGTCGGGATCGCCCGACGTGGCGGATCTCCGGCGCGAGGGTCTTCATGGATCGATCCTGGTCAGGGCCCACCAGGCGGGAACCGCGTACTCATCCTCGATTTCGTGCGCGAAGCCGGCCCAACGCACCTGCGGGCTCTTGCGCAACACGCCCGGTATCACCTGTCCGTGAATGACGAGTTTGCTCGAACGGTCGTCCTCGCCCCAGCGCCGCACCGCTTCCTGGTAGATCTCTTCCGCATCGGGATCGCTGCGAAACGCTTCAATCAGATCAGGTGTCGTGAATTCGGGAACGTCGACCCGGGCCAGGATCGCTTCGATGGCCGGGGTCATGAACTCGATCAGTTCATCGATACTGTCTCGCTTGAAGGGCTGAAACGGATCGCTATGCACGGTGTCGTCGCTCCATCCTCAGCGGGTGTCGATCGGACCGACCGCGCGTGATCGCCAACCGCGAGTGTACGGTCGGAGTGTATCACCTATACGTTCACTCTGGTGACTCTGTGGCACCCCATCGGCGCGACACGGCTCGCGTCGGAGACGTACACTCAACAGGCTGAAATCCGGCGCGAATGGCCGGAATGATCACCCGAGCAAGGAGTTCTCCGTTCCGTGGCGGCACACCAGCTTTATCTGTTGACTCTCGGCGAACTCGCCTATCCCAATCCGGCCAAGGGCGCTCCGGAACGCGTGCCGATCACCGCCTACCTGATCCGGACCGCGCGCGGGCGGACGATCCTGGTCGATTCTGGTGCTCCGGCGGCGCTGACCGGAGCGGCCGACTCCGGCAATCGGATTCCCGGCGCCAGCGTGTCCATCGCGCCGGAGGATGACATCGTCGCGCGGCTGGGCAAGCTCGGGTTACGTCCGTCGGACATCAGCCTGCTGGTGACGAGCCACTTCGATTGGGAGCACTGCGGGGGGCACGCCGTCTTCGCCGAAGCAGGCACGCCGGCGCTCGTGCAGCGCGCGCATTACGAGCACGCGCTGGCGCATCCTGAGCGATACGACCCCGCGCTCTTCTCGTTTCCCGGCTGGGAATACCAGTTGATCGAAGGGGACACCGAGATTGAACGGGGTATCGCATTGCTGGAAACGTCGGGCGAGTCGATCGGTCACCAATCGGTCTACGTCAACACCGCCAATGGAGCGGTGCTGCTGCCGATCGACGCCATCCCCTGGACATCGATCGCGCAGACCCGTGAATTCCCGGAGTGGACCGAAGACGCCGTCGCGGCCAATGAATCGGTCGAAAAACTGATGGAATTCGCGCTCGATTACCGGACCTACACCATCTTCGGCCACGATCCGGAGCAGTGGGCGTCGCTGCCGGCCTCGCCGCGGGCGTTCAATCGCTAGTGTCGCCCCGGCGCAGCGAGGCGTACGACTTGTACCGCTCGCTGGAGATCTCGCCCGCTTCCAGCGCGTCCAGAATCGCGCAGCCCGGTTCGTGGAGATGCGTGCAATCTGAGTAGAAGCAGTCGCCCAGGTAAGGCCGAAGTTCCGGGTAGCACTCCGGAAGCTGCTCGGGCGTCACCCCCTGCAGCGCCAGCGCCCGGATGCCGGGGGTATCGGCGACGAAGGTCTGCTCGCCGATTTCGTACAGAATCGTCGAGGTCGTCGTGTGACGGCCCTTGCCGGTCGCATCCGAGATTTCCCCGATGATCCGTTCGCCATCGGGATCGAGCCGATTGAGCAGACTCGATTTTCCGACCCCACTCGGTCCCGCCACCACCGTTACCTTTCCCTTGAGGTCGGCTTTCAGCTCCTCGATGCCGTAACCGGTCGCGGCGCTGAGATAGTGAATCGGGTAGAGATCGGCGTAGTCGGCGAGGAAGGCCTGCGCCTCCGGCAAATCGCGGGCGGGATCATCGATCTTGTTCAATCCAATGATCGCCGGCAGGTCGCGTGATTCGGCCAGGATGAGAAAGCGGTCGAGCATCCGCAGGTGCGGTTCGGGCTCGCGCCGGGCGAACAGGAAAAGCGCCTGATCGGGGTTGGCGAGAATGACCTGCTCGACGTCGCGGGTGTGGCGGGCGAGTCGCGCCAGCGATCGCACCCGGGGTTCGATCGCGACGATCTGCCCCTCCCCTTCTCCAACATCGACCACCCAGACACGATCGCCAACCGCGACCAGGTCAGTGCCGCGACGAGCGCGTTTGACGCTCCCCCGCACCGTCGACATCAGGATGCGGTCTTCGTTGCGGAGGCGGACATCGAACCAGAGTCCGTAGGCGCGGACTACGATGCCGAACAACGCGCCGTCCGGTGGCGGCGAACTGGTCGGTGCGGACGGTTCGGGGCGGCTTCGTTTTCCGGCTTTCGCCATGCAATCTCCGTGAAAACCCGGCGGGTACGGCCAGGCAGGATAACAGTACAATGCCAGCATACTGCCCCATACCGTTGTTCAGTCCCTCGCCAGGGGCAGACGCGGCTATTCGGGATACACAAGGAGTTCTCCCGGTGGTCGATGCAGACCGAACCGGGAACCAGTGATCGGGGAAAGATCAGGCAATGGACGCACTTCTGTTGATTGCGCGGCTCGGGTTGGCGGCCGTGTTTGGTTTGGCTGCGGTCGGCAAGTTCCTCGATCTGAAAGGGAGCCAGCAGGCGGTCGAGGACTTCGGCGTCCCCCGGCGCTTCGCCGCGCTGATCGGCCTGGCGTTACCGGTCGTGGAAGCGCTGGTCGCGATCTTCCTCCTCCCGGTTGGCACGGCCCGGTACGCGGCGATCGTCGGGTTTCTCCTCATGGCGGCGTTTGTGGCCGGGATGGTCTGGAACCTGCGGCAGGGAAAGACGCCGGACTGCCACTGCTTCGGTCAGATTCACTCGGAACCGATCAGCGTGATGACCGTGGCCCGAAACGGGCTGATCGGCCTGGTGGCGCTCTTCGTTGTCATCGCCGGCTGGAGCGATCCCGGGTACGCGCTCCTCGGGTGGGTCGATGGACTCTCCGGTTTCGAGTGGACGCTGCTCGTCCTGACGCTACTTTTGATCGCCGGCGTGGCGGGTCTCGGCTGGGTAGTGTTGCAGATGCTCGGCCAGAATGGCCGGCTGCTGCTCAGGCTCGATGAGATGGAACGGAGTCTGGACGCGGTCGCGGCGGGCGAGCCCTATCAGGCGGTGGCGCCCGAATCGGGTCGCCCAAATGATCCCGTGTTGGGGCTCCCGGTCGGGGAGAAAGCGCCGGACTTCCGATTGAAGGGGGTTCACGGCGAAACGATGTCGCTCGCTTCGTTGCTGGCGGCGGACAAGCCGGTGCTGCTCGTCTTCTCCGATCCGGGCTGTGGACCGTGTAACGCGCTTCTGCCGAGTGTGTCGCGCTGGCAGCAGGATCACTCCGAAACATTCCTGACCGCAATCATCAGCCGTGGCGATGTCGCGGCCAACCTCGAGAAGTCGCGTCAGCATGGCCTTGGCATGCTGCTTCTGCAGGAGGATCGCGAGATTTCGAACGCCTACAAGTCGCCGGGTACGCCGAGCGCGGTGGTAGTCAACGCGGACGGAACAATCGGCTCGCCGCTGGCCGGTGGCGCCGAAAAGATTCGCGACCTCGTTCAGCAACTGAATCGCACGGGTGGCAGGCTGCCGGTCGAAGCTCCCGCACCGCCACCGGCGCCCGCGTCGCCGAAGCCGGCAAGCCGGCCGCAACCGAGTCCGAGCCCGGCGATCGGCTCGGTCGCGCCCGACCTGGCGTTGAAGGATCTCGCTGGCAACGATGTTCAGTTGCGTGATCTCTTCACGCGTGAAACGGTGCTGATCTTCTGGAGTCCCACCTGTGGATTCTGTCAGCGCATGGTGGCCGACCTGAAGGCGTGGGAAAAGAACGCCGGTGAGGATGATCCGCAGGCGATCGTGATCACCAGCGGCAGCATCGAGGCCAACGAAGCGTTCCGCTTCGCCTCGATCGTGTTGCACGATCCCGAAACTCAGGCAATGCGCCTCTACGGCACGAGCGGCACCCCGACGGCGATCAAGATCAGCGCCGACGGCAAGGTGGCCTCCGAGCTCCGCGTCGGTCAGCCGGGGGTGATGTCGTTGCTGGGCGTGGAGTCCGCCGTTCCTACCCCAGCCGCCCCGGAGCCGGTGAAGATCGGCGAACCCGCCCCGCCCGTGGTGCTGGATGACCTGAACGGCGACGAATTCGATCTTGGTTCACAGGCTGGCGTGGAAACCGCGATCATCTTCTGGAATCCAGGCTGTGGCTTCTGCAGCCGCATGCTGGATGACCTCAAGGCCTGGGAACGGGAGCGGCCTGATTCCGCGCCCGAGCTGGTGCTCGTTTCAACGGGCACCGTCGAGGCGAACGCCGCCCAGGGATTGGACTCGCCGGTGCTGATCGATCACGGCTTCCGGATCGGACGCTCGTTCGGCGCCTCCGGCACGCCATCGGCGGTCCTGATCGATGCGGACGGCAAGGTCGCGTCGCGGGTCGCCGTAGGCGCGCAAGGTGTGTTCGACCTGCTCGGCAAACCGAAAACCAAATAACGATTCTCAGGATGGGCCGGACTGACGCTGGCGCTGAACGGCCGTGAGGAAGGCGCGCGCCTGCTTGACCGCGTCGCGCCGTTCCTTGACCTCCCGTTCCAGTTCGAGGAATTCGGCCTCGATCTTCGCCAGGCGATCCTGAGCGCGCTTCAACGCCCGCTCGGCCTCGCGCTCGGCGACGATCAATCGCTGTTCCGCTTCCGCCGCCGCCTGCAGACGGGCGAGGCGGTCGTCATTCACGTTCTCGGCCACGCACTGCTCCTTCGGCCTTTGGCGTCGTTTCCAATTCCCTGGTGTGTCAAGATAGTCGAAACCAGTGGCGTTCTGCCGGGTGGCCTCCTGAAAGGTGCCGAGTGGTGGTCGATGCGGCGATTGACGCGCGGGTGGCGGCGTTCGACATCGGTTCCAATTCAATCAAACTGACGGTGGCCGAGGTCGCGGCGGACGGCAATGTTGCCGAACTTTGGAGCGACATCGCCACGGTGCGGCTCGGGCAAGATGTCGATCGCACGCGGCGATTGGCCGACGATCGCATCGAGGCTGCGTTCGAGGCACTCGCGCGCCTGTCCGAAGCGGCGCGATCGGCCGGTGCGTTGAAACAGATCGGGGTGGCTACCGAGGCGGTGCGCATCGCCACGAACGGTCCGGCGTTCCTTGATGATGTCCGAGCCAGGTTCGGCATCGACGTGGTGCGGATCAGCGGCGAACGCGAAGCCGAACTCACCTACGCCGGTCTCGCAACAATCCGCTCGCTCCATGGGCCGGTGCTGATGGTCGATATCGGCGGCGCCAGCACCGAGATCGTTGCCGGCGACGGCAGCACGATCATCGAAGCCGTCTCGCTTCCGCTGGGTTCGGGCCGCCTGACTGACACCTGGATCGAGAACGATCCGCCCACCTGGGCGGAGATCGCGGCGGCCCGGGTTGCCGCCGCCGACCGCCTCGCGCCGCTTCGGCTCGATCGTCACGCCGGTGCCCGATTGATCGTTTCCGGCGGTACCGGTGGTTATCTGACGACCTATCTCTCCGGACAGACCGACCTGACCGTTCCCGAAATCGATGCTGCCCTCGCGGGCATGCGGCGCTTGCCGGCGGTGGAACTCGCGCCGTTGATCAAGGCGCCGGTCGAGCGCGCGCGCATATTACCCGCGGGTGTGGCGATCATTCTCGCCGTAGCGGATCGCAGTAACCCCGCCACCATCGAAACGGCGCCGAGCGGTCTTCGAATCGGGCTGATGCAAGCCGCCGCGAAAGGGACACTATCAGATGAGTGAAGAGTCCGAGCCGACGTTTCGCGACGCGATGCGCGCCGTGATCGCGGAACGCTGGGAGCAGGTCTGGGTGGCGACACCGGTCGCCATCGAGGGTGCCGATCCGGAAGGGGTGCACGATGTCCGGGTGGCGTCGCGCCGGCTCCGGGCCGCGATGGATGTCGCCGCCGGCGCGTTCCCGAACGACTGGTACCGGCCGCTGCACAAACTCGCCAAGCAGATCACTCGGGAACTTGGCGAGGTGCGGGATCGCGACGTGCTGCTCGAATCGTTCCGGAAGGAGCGCGACGCGGCTCCGCCCGAGGAGTGGCCCGGGATCGATCTGGTCATTAGTCGGATCGAGGGTGAACTCACCGAAGCGCGAGCCGAAATGGAGGCGTTTCTGCAGAGCCTCGACCAAAGCGGTTCGATTCAGGAAACGCGACGGAGATTTGGCGATGGTGATCGGAAGAAGCCGAAGCCGGGCGGCGAGAAGGATGGTGCTTCATGAGCGGAGTGCGTTTCGACGTCGGCCCGCTCGATCCGAAGGCATCGCTTTCCGTCAATGCGCGCGAAATCCTGAAGGTCCGGATCGCCGAGTTCTATCACTACACCCCGATCGTCCACGACGAACGGTCCGGGACGCTGCTGCACGAGCTGCGCATTGCCGCGAAACGGCTCCGCTACACCCTCGAGATGTTTCGGGAAGTCTTTGGAGAGGTTGGCGAAATCCAGGTCGAACGGGTAAAAGCGATTCAGGAAGCGCTCGGCGAGTTGCATGATTGCGACGTTCGGATCGAGTTGATCGAGGACGAGTTGGCGGCGCTCGCGGCGCGCCAAATTCGCGAACTCAGCTTGCGGATGTTCGAGGAGCCGATCGAGCGGCATGGTGCGCTCACAACGGCCGCCCTTCGACCGCCGCCGGATGATCCGCGCCGGGGTCTGCTGGCGCTGCTCAGCCGGCAGCACGTCGCCCGGCACGAGCATTACCTCACCTTCGTGACGCTCTGGGATCAGTACATGAACGACGGCATGCGCGCCGACCTCGTGCGGCTCTCCTCGACCCCACGCTGAATCGTTGGACCAGAAAGGACGCCCCGTTGACGACCCCGACTCCTGATTTCATCGAGGCCATTCGCGCAACCGCCGCGTCGCTCCGTGATGAGTTGGTAGCTGATCTTCGCCACCTGATCTCGACTCCGAGCGTGACCGGCGAAGAGGGAGCGGTGCAGGAGGTCGTGGAGGCGCAGTACCGACGGCTCGGTCTCGAGATCGATCGGTGGGAACCGCGGGTCGCTGATCTGGCGGACTGGGCCGAACATGTGACCGAGGTCGAGAACTACGACGGTCGCCCGAATCTGGTCGGGGTCTGGCCGGGCGCGGGCGGTGGACGCTCGATCATCCTGAACGGGCACATCGATACCGTTGAACCGGGCGATCGGGAGAACTGGACGTACGATCCATACGGGGCGGAGATTGTTGGCGATCGCCTCTACGGGCGCGGATCGTGCGACATGAAGGCGGGTCAAATCGCGAATCAATACGCGGTCCGGATTCTGCAATCGCTCGACGTGCGTCTCAACGGAGATGTCATCCTCCAGAGCACGATCTCGGAGGAGGATGGAGGGGCCGGTGCGCTCGCGGCCGTCCTGCGGGGTTACCGAGCCGATGCCGCGATCATCACCGAGCCGACTGAACTGGCGGTTGTGCCGGCCCAGGGCGGCTCGCTGATGTTCCGGATCGATGTCCCTGGCCGCTCGGCGCACGCCGCGACCCGCAATGAGGGAGTCAGCGCGATCGAGAAGGCGGCGTTGGTGCTCGCAGGCCTGCTTGCCTTCGAGCAGGAGCGGAACCACTCGATCGATCACCCGCTCTACCGTGATATTGCCAACAAGATTCCGATCAATGTCGGCACCCTGCGAGCGGGTACCTGGCCGTCATCGGTGCCCGAACTGGCGGTGATGGAAGGCCGGGCCGGGCTCGTGCCGGGTGAGGATCTCGACACGTTCAAGGCGCAGTTCCTTGATCGGGTTGAGGCGATCGCGGCCGCCGATGACTGGCTGCGCGAGCATCCGCCGATTGTCACCTTCCTGACCGGTCAATTCGCAGCGGCCGATGTCCCGGTCGACGCGCCGATCCTGACCACCCTGGCTTCGGCACACAAAGCGCTGACCGGCGCCCCGCCGGCGATGACGGCGGTCACCTACGGCGCCGATATGCGTCACTTCGTCCAGGCGGGCGGCGTGCCCTGCGTCATGTACGGACCGGGGGACGTCCGGGTAGCGCACTACTCGAACGAATTCGTGCCGATCAGCGAAGTCGTTACCGTGGCAGAAACCCTTGCGCTGGCCCTGTGCGCCTGGTGCGGCGTCGCCGGCTAAGTACGTTCGCAGCTTTTTTCGCCGACAACGAAACCAAATGTTTTGCCCGCGCGTATATGGGATTGAAGGCGTTACCCCACGCGGCGCCACGCCCAATGTGGATGCACCGCGTTTGTTCATGTATTGCCGGGATACGACCCCATCGATCCCGCCGAAACCAGGTACTTTCGGACCTCTCTGCAACGAACACTGTGCAAAGCATTGACAAACACAGTGTTCCCGACTACACTCTTGGTGGTTGAGGTAACGAGCGCCAACGATGTGCCGCCGGCCCCGACTCAAGAACTGGAGGACAACGTGAACTTTTCAGCCCGCGATGGACTTTCGGCTCGGACGGTTGCTTTCACCGCTTCGCCGGGTGCCGCAACGCAGTCGGCCCCGCACGCAGCTCCCGGTTGGTTCTCGAACTCCGCGACTAACCGCCCCGCTACCGAGCTCGTGGAAGAGCCGGTGGTCGAGCGTCCGCGCATGAAGCCGACCACCGAGACTCTGCTCCGGGGTCAGGAATTGTTCGGCCCGTCGATCGGTCAGGGAATGATCTACATCGTCCGCTCCGGCTGCATTCGCCTGTACAAGGTGTTGCCGGATGGCCGGTCGATCAATCTCGGCCTGCTCGGCCCGAACACGATCTTCACCCAGGAAGACACCTCGGATGGCATCGCCTCGGGCGCCATCGCCGAAGCGCTCGTCGATAGCACCGTGTCGGTGGTCGAGGGCAATTCGCTCGCGACGTTGATCGCCGAGTCGCCCGAGTTGGCGGTCGCTATCGTGACGGGAATGTCCCGGCGCATGACCGAGCTGCAGACGCTGGTAGAGCACCTGCTGGTGCGCGACACGGCGGTGCGGCTGGCGACGACCCTGATTGGCCTCGCCCAGCGCTTCGGTCGCCCGACCGCCGACGGCCTCACCTCGATCGCCCTGCCGCTGACCCACCAGGGTCTGGCGAACATGATCGGCTCGAACCGCGTCACCGTGACGCGCAAGCTGCTCGAACTGCAGGAGATCGGCCACGTGAAGAGCCTCGGCCGCAACGCCATCGCCGTTGATGTCGACGCGCTGCGCCAGTTCGCGCAGGCGGCCAACGAATCCCGCTAACCTCGCGAAGCAAAACCGGTCCGGACATTGGTGTCCGGGCCGGTTTTCGTTTGAAGCGAGCCGCTTTGCGTCGAGCATTGTCGTTTGGTACAACAAAAACACCCGCTCAACGAATCGAGCGGGTGTTTCTTCCGGATGTCAAAAAAAGTGGCCCTGGCTTGTCGACCGTGCAAGCGTCTCCTGAACAGGCGTGGGAGGTCGTTTTCCCCACCTCAGTGGCCACTACCATAAGTATACGACTTCAGTCAATCTTCGTCCTTGAACAATGTCATCATAGGGAAGAATAGTCGCTTCCACCGCCGAATCTCTTTTTCTCGATCAGTAGCGAACACCGTTACGATATTGAGGCTACCGGCCTTGTCCAATCCAATGACCACCCGAAACATCTTGCGGTCATCTCCGCAAAAGAGGAGGAACTCACTCCGATTCTTGCGCGGATCCCGCCCCGCTGCCAGAAGGCGCTTCATCAGCTCCTCGATCCGTTCGATGTCCGCCACGTCAGAAGGGTGCTCGTTCAATACCTGGGCCCGCTTCACTCTGGCCCACCTGATGACGGCCTGATCCAGAGCCAATGAGATCTGAACTCTTTCAGGCAGCACCAACCTCTGGTAGGCGTCCTCCCACTCAGTGATTGGAAGCACGTCTTCGTTCCAGATCCCGCCAGGTGAGCGTCGAGCATTCGGGTTATTTGAATGTATGTCCCATTCAGTCTCTTCTAATGGGAGGTGGGAGGGCGTGCTATCCTGGCGAGCTTCGCAATCGGACTCATTCGAAGCCCCTCGACTCTTCACGGGTGCCAGAACCCCCATTCTTGAAGCCGAACGACGCCGACCGTTGGTGGGTTTCTATAGAATCGATCAATAATGCTCGCCCCCCTCTAATCAAGGTGGTGGTAGAAGCCGGGTTCCGCAGGTTCAAGACTGATTTTGCTGCCAGATCATCGCATGCGCCAACAGGCGATGCCACTCGATGAGCGATGCTCCAATGAAGCCGCTAAAGTCCTGTTTGCCCGAATCGGGTGGCTCCGATACGATCCGGATGTTGGATCTCACGGCAATCGCAGAGGGCAGACAGAGCATGGGTGTTTACGACGATTTGGGCGTCAGGACGATCATCAACGGCGCGGGATCGCTGACGCGGCTCGGTGGCACCCGCATGGAAGCGCCGGTGCTGGAGGCGATGGCGGAAGCCGCTGCCTCGTTCGTGCGCATCGAAGACTTGCAGGCACGCGCCGGCGAGGTGATCGCTGAAATCACCGGCGCCGAAGCTGGCTACGTGGTCACCGGCGCGGCCGCCGGCCTTTCCCTCGGCATGGCGGCGATCCTGGCCGGGCTCGATGTCGCGAAAATGGACCAGCTACCAGATACCACCGGCCTCAGGAACGAGGTCGTAGTGCAGCGCGGTCACCGCAACGCCTACGATCACGCGCTCCGGACCGCCGGCATCAAGTTCGTCGAGGTCGGGTACCTCGCCTACCCCGGCGCCGGCGGCACCTACGGCTGGCAGATCGATTCCGCCATCAACGAGCGCACCGCCGCCGTCGCCTGTCCGATTATCGATACCCCCGGCACGGTGCCGCTGGCGGAGGTGGCGGAGATCGCCCACGCGCGCGGCGTGCCGGTGATCGTTGACGCCGCAGCCTCGCTCCCGCCGCGCGCCAACCTGCGCAAGTTCATCGCCGAAGGAGCCGATCTCGTCGCGTATTCGGGCGGCAAGGCGATCCGTGGTCCCCAGGCGAGCGGTGTGCTGGCCGGGCGCGCCGATCTGATCGCTTCGGTCGCGCTGCAGCATCAGGACATGGATGTGCGTATGGCGACCTGGCGCAGCCGCGACCTTGCGAGCAAGGGCCTGGTGGCCGGTATTCCGCACCAGGGCTTCGGTCGCGCCATGAAGGTCGGACGCGAGGAGATCGTTGGCCTGATTACCGCCTTGCGGCGCTTCGCCGCCGGTTCGGATGACGCCGACCGGGCGATGTACACGGCGCGCACCGATGCCATCGAAGCCGGTCTTGGCTCAGTTGCCGGCATTGCGCTCAGCCGGAGCGCCGGGAACGGCGGCGTGATTCCTCACTTGAAGATCACTGTCGATGAGTCGGTGATCGGCAAGAGCGCCTACGACATCCTCGGCGAACTGCTCGACGGCGATCCGGCGATCGCACTCTCCGAGACGCACGCCGAGTTCAACATCATCTCCGTCAACCCGCACGGTATCGACGATTCCGAGGTGGAGATCATCATCGATCGCCTGCGCACGGTGCTTGGCGCCCGCTGACTCAGTTTGCGATGCTGCGGAGCCGGGCGGCCTGCCGATTCAGGTGGTCCCGTTCGGCTTCGGAGGTCGCACGCCGGGCGGCGCTGGCATATTCCCCGGCGGCGAGGGCGAGATTGCCCGATCGCTCGTGCAAATAGGCTGACACCGCCTCGTAGCGAGGTGTAGCCGGATCGACGTCAGCCAGTGCGGCCAACCCCGCCGCCGCTCCCATCGCCTCGCCGATCGCAACGGCGCGGTTCAGGCGAACGACGTCGCTCGCATTGAAGGCCAGCAACTCGTCGTACCACTCCACGATCTGCGGCCAGTCGGTTTCGGACGAAGTTTGGGCGTCGGCGTGCAGGGCGGCGATCGCCGCCTGCGCCTGGTACTCGCCAAGCTGGTCGCGAGCGAGCGCGTTCTGCAGGATTTCGACACCTTCCGTGATGGCTGCGGTGTTCCACAGGGATCGGTTCTGCTCGGCGAGCGGAATCAGCCGGCCGGTCGGCGCCACTCGTGCGGCGCGTCGGGCGTGATGCAACAGCATGAGCGCCAGCAGGCCGTGCACCTCCGGCTCGTCTCTGAGCGTCGCGATCTGGCGCGTCAGCCGGATCGCTTCGGCCGCAAGGTCGATATCGCCTGAATACCCCTCGTTGAAGAGCAGGTAGAGCGTGCGCAGCACAGTGGTGACATCGCCCGGCTGATCGAGCGGGGTGCCTTCGAGCCGCTGCTTGGCGCGGCTGATGCGTTGCGCCATGGTTGCTTCCGGGACGAGGTAGGCGTCCGCGATCTGGCGGGTGGTAAGTCCGGCGACCGCGCGGAGGGTCAGCGCGATCGCCGAACTCGGCGTCAACGACGGATGGGCGCAGTGGAAGTAGAGCCAGAGTTCATCGTCCTGGTCGGGCAGTTGGTCAGGCGTCGGCTCAAGGACGAAGTGCTCTTCGCGGGCTGTTCGAGCGCTGTCGCTGCGGACCTGATCGATGAACTTCCGCCAGGCCGCCGTGACGAGCCAGCCCTTCGGATCATCCGGCGGGTCGCTTGGCCAGGTTTCCAATGCCCGGATCAGGGCGGCCTGTACGGCGTCCTCGGCCGACGCGAAATCCGCTCCGCGCCGGACGAGGATGCCGACCACCCCGGGGATGTGCTCCCGCAGTGAAACCGAGTCCATCAGGCCGTTACACGGATGTCGCCGGCGGCTCTTCCATCACGGGACGCAGTTCGAGCCACTCGCGGATCGGTTCGCCGCCCGCACCCGGGGCCGCCGAGAGTTCGGCCGCCAGTTCGAGCGCGCGATCGTACGAATCGACATCGATGATCATCCAGCCTGCGATCAGGTCCTTGGTTTCCGCGAACGGGCCGTCGGTTACCGGCGGCTTGCCGGGTCCGTCGTACCGCACCCAGACGCCGTCCATCGCCAGTGCATCGCCCGAAACGAACTCGCCGCGGCTCCGTAGCCGGTCGGCAAAATCGCGCATGTACTGGATGTGGGCGTCCCACTCTGCGGGCGTCCACTGGTCGCCGGGAGTGTGAAACTCATTGGTCTTCTCACCACGGTAGTGCTTGAGCAACAGGTACTTCGCCATTGTTCACTCTCCCTTCGGAGTGATTTCCGTTGCGGTCCAGATTGACCGCATTCACCCTAAGGACGGAGCCGATTGCCGATTCTCTACATCGCCTCCCGGGTCGATCCGTTCAATCGAGTTCGGCGAGGGCGTCGGTGATCTCCTGCCGTTCGATATTCGCCCGGGAAAGCGTGTAGTCGGACTGAACCAGGATCTCCCGGTAGACGCGCCGAGCCCGGTCGATGTGCGCGCCATCGATGTCCTCGTCGCGGAGTTCGTAGATGACGTTATCGGCGAGATCGACCGCGCCCCGCTCGATCAGGGTATCGAGCAGCAGATCGAGCGAACGCTCGTCGATCCAGGTTGCGTGCAGATTGCCGAGCGTTTCGCGTAGCCCGTCGACGGTGATCTTGTCGTGTTCGGGCGTGGCGTGACGCAACGCTTCGGTGTAGAGGCGGACCGCTTTCGAGAAGCGAATGGAGGCCTCGTCCTCCCGGCCCATTTCCTGATTGACCTGCCCTTCCTCGCGGAAAAGCTCGCCCAGTGCGAAACAACGTTCTGCTTCCAGGGCACCTCGGGCGGTGAGCGTCTGGATCAGATCGTCATCGGAGAGGGCGTACACGAGGGTCGGCGGAATGCCGGAGATGCGGCTGTTCTCGCCGACGAGCAGGTCGAGCGCCTCCTCCGGGCGCGCTTCGCGACGAAGCCGGATGACGCGGGTCATGAACAGGTTGAGATCCTCGATCATGCGCAGGAGATAGTCTTGTTGCCAGGCCACGCCGTTTGCTCCTCCAGCGGCGCTTCAGCGCGCCGTTCCAGCGGCAAGAATACGGTGCGCGCGTGCGAGAATATCGCTCATACGGAACGAATCATCCGGGAGCAGACATGACCGAGTTTTACCGACTCTCCGCGCTCGAATTGCTAGCCGGCTACAGACGGGCTGAGTTTTCTCCGGTCGAGGTAACCGCAGAGATCCTGGAGCGTATCGCACGGCTGAATCCGGCGCTCGTCGCCTACGTCACCGTGACACCGGAACTCGCACTGGAGGCGGCGCGTGCCTCGGAGGCGCGCTGGCGTCGTGGCAATGCGCTGCCGCTCGACGGCGTACCGATTTCGATCAAGGACCTGACTGCCACCAAGGGAGTGCGGACCACGCTCGGTTCGCTCCTGTACGCCGACTGGGTGCCCGATTACGACTCGCCGTTCGTCGAGCGGGTCAAGGCAGCGGGCGCGGTGATGCTCGGCAAAACCAACACACCGGAACGGGGCTGGAAAGGCGAATCGAGCAACCGGGTCGTTGGGTCCAGCCAGAATCCCTGGAAACGGGGCAAGACGCCGGGCGGATCATCCGGTGGCGGCGCGGCGGCAGTGGCCATGGGGCTCGGTCCGCTTGCCCAGGGCAGTGACGGCGCAGGCTCGATCAGGATTCCGGCCGGGTTCAGCGGTATTTTTGGGCACAAACCCTCGTACGCCCTTATTCCGCAGTACCCGCCGAGCGCGGTCGGCGATGTCTCCCACTTCGGACCGATGACCCGCACGGTGGCCGATTCGGCGCTGCTGATGACCCACACCGCCGGCTTCGACGCGCGCGACCGCCACTCCTGGAGCAGCGGCATCGATTACCTCGCGGAACTCGATGGTGACCTGCCGCGTTTGAAGATCGCCTGGAGCTCCGATCTCGGCTTTGCGGCGGTCGATCCGGAGGTGGCCACGATCGCCGAACGGGCCGCCAGCACGTTCGAGGAACTCGGGCATTCGATCGGGGCCGCGCATCCGAACGCGGATGATCCCTGGCCGGCGGCGGACATCCTCTGGTCGACCGGCATGGCCGGCGCGCTCTACGAGAACTTCGAGGAGGTGCGGCACCTGCTCGATCCGGGACGAGCGACGATCGTCGATGACGCGTTCAACCGCCCGGCGGCGGCAGTCGGGTACGCCAATTTCAAGCGCAACGCCTATTTCGATACCGTGCGGGAGTTCATGGAGGACTATGACCTCCTCCTGACTCCGACCCTCCCCTGTCCGGCTTTCGATGCCGGTCTTGATTTCCCGCCGGAGATCGCCGGCAAACCGATGTCCTATCTTGGTTGGACCGCTTTCACGTACCCGTTCAATCTCACTGGTCAGCCGGCCGCGACAGTTCCGGCCGGCTTCACGGCCGAGGGGCTCCCGGTCGGCCTCCAAATCGTCGGCCGGATTCACGATGACGTCACGGTGCTCCGGGCCGCGAAAGCGTTCGAAGCCGCCCGGCCCTGGGCGCACATTTGGCCGGACGACCGGCCGTTCCTCGCTGATTGATTGAAGGGGGACTCCCCCGATTCGTCGTGTCGTGCGAAGATCGGACTGCGCAGCTGTTTGCGCGAAGACTCAGGGAGGAATCAGCACCAATGCCGGCCAAAGTCGAACTGCTGGCGGCCGCTCCCGAGGGGACCGAATCGATCCTCTCG